>JBCCOV010000022.1:0-37760 GCA_039039985.1 Pseudomonadota bacterium
CCAAGCAGGATAGCCCGCGCTCGAGCCGCGAGCCTGCGAGCGTGCGAACAGCGCAATCAAAGACTCTTCGCTCACGGGCTGTTCCGGCCTTGCGGCCGGGCCCTGCGCGGGCGCGGCCTGAAACGGAGCCAAGCAGGATAGCCCGCGCTCGAGCCGCGAGCCCGCGAGCGTGCGAACAGCGCAGTTAAAGACTCTTCGCTCGCGGCTGTTCCTCGCTGCGCTCGGGCCTCATCGAGATGGCGTGTTCGCCATCTCGACATATGAAATGCCCAACGCGGGAACACTCGCGTTGGGGTGGGGGCGGAGATGATCTATGCGACAAATGCGAATTAGCGCGACAAGTTGCGACAGTTTTTTGGTTAACCGGTTGTTCCGTCGGCTTTGGGCGAATCCGGCGTCTCAGGAGCCCCATCCGGCGCGTTGTCTGATGCCGGCGAAGCGTCAGCAGCTGGCGGAGCATCGTCTAACGCGGGCGGCACCTCTGGTGTGCCAGGCTCTTCAGCGTCTGCCGCCTTCGCCTTGGGTCCACCGCGGGCCACGACGACCATGGACGGGCGCAAAACCCGATCGCCAATCACGTAACCGTCCTGAAAGACCTGAACAACCGTGCCGGACGGAACGCTTGGATCCGGCTTTTCCATCATCGCCTGATGCAGGTGCGGATCAAACGGCCTGCCCTCAGCATCGATGCGCGACACACCGTGCCGATCGAACGCCTTCTCAAGCTCCTGCCCCGTCAACGCAACACCGTCGAACAGCGCCTTAAGCTCCGGGCTGTGTGAGTCCGGTGCACCGGCCGCATCCATGGCGCGCTTCAGGTTGTCGCTCACACCCACGATATCCAAGGCGAACTTCGTAATGGCATAGCGCGCGGTGTCCGCTTTCTCGCGCTCCGTGCGTTTGCGCAGATTGTCCATTTCAGCGTGCGCGCGCAACAGGCGATCCGTCAGCTCCTTGAGCTGAGCCTCGTGTATAGCCTGCGTCTTTGCTTCCCGGTTCGGATCCTCGGACGGTTGCTCATCCAATCCACCCGGCTCAGTGTCTGTCCCAGCCTCTTCCGCCGCGTCCGCGGCGGCTTCGGCATAAGCATCTGCAGCAGCCGACTTGTTCGTCTGCGCCTCCGAGTCGGACAGTGGCGTCTTGCCGTCAGTATCGTTTTGTCCGTTCATGGGTCCCGATGACATCTCTTAAGCGTTTCGACTCTTAAGCGTTTCGACGGCGCCATATCATGCTGCGGCGCAAATTCGCACCGGATATCTTCCGGTCCCCTCGAAAAATCAAGAGATAAGCCGAGTAATCACCTTGGCCGTAAAGTCAACCATGGGGATGATACGCGCATAGTTGATCCGCGTTGGCCCGATCACTCCGAGTACACCAACAACATTGCGGCTGTCGTCTCGAAATGGTGCGACAATTACGGACGAGCCGGACAACGAGAAGAGATTGCTCTCAGACCCGATAAAAATCCGAACGCCGTCCGCGCTGTCCGACAGACCCAACAGTTGCACCAGATCGCGCTTGGCCTCCAGATCATCAAACAGCTGACGAATGCGCGCCAGGTCATCGGCAGCCTTTAACTCGTTCAGGAGGTTCGATTGTCCGCGAACGATCAGGCTCTTGCGCTCATCATGCGCTCCGGACCACTCGGCAAGACCGGCGGCAATAACTTTGCGCGTCAACACGTCCAGCTCAGCCTGGTCCTGCTCGAGCTGCGCCTCAATGTGTGCGCGCGCTTCTTCGAGGCTGCGCCCGCGCATTTGCGTGTTGAGGTAGTTGGCAGCTTCGGTCAAAGCCGAGGGTGGTAAACCAATCGGCAGCGAGATCACCCGGTTTTCAACAGTTCCGTCCTCACCCACGAGTACAACGAGCGCGCGGTTCGGATCCAACGGCACAAACTCGATATGTTTGACCGTTCCGACCTGCTTCTCGGCCAAGACGACGCCGGCGCAGCTCGACAGTCCCGAAATGACCTCGGTTGCCTCGCTTAGGAGCTTTTCCGTCGACAGATCCGGCTCGCCGCCGATTTGCCGCTCGATCTGCCGTCTCTCGTCGTCCGAAAGCCGACCAACCTCAAGCAGGCCGTCAACGAACAATCTCAATCCAAGTTGCGTCGGCAATCGGCCGGCTGACGTGTGCGGCGCGTACACAAGGCCAAGATGCTCAAGGTCCGACATGACGTTGCGCACCGATGCCGGCGACAGCGCCATCGGCAAGTCCCGCGACAGATTCCGCGAGCCAACGGGCTCGCCTGTTGCCAAGTACGAATCTACGATGCGGCGCAGAATTTCCCGCGAGCGCTCGTTCAATGCGGTCAGATCGTGAGAGTGTTTCGTCATATGCAAGCTGACGATTTCGCTGCAGCTGATGCGAGTTTATCGAACTTTGCCGCGCTGTTTATGCCATGATCCAGGGAGCGACCCGACGTCAGACCCGCTCCTGGAGCTTTCAGGGAGTCTGCGCGGACCGGGCACGTACGTCAATTCCGGAACGAATTGCGGTTGATGCTTGGCGCCTCCTCTCTTAGGTTGCCGCGTTACCACGAACGTTGGCACGTGACTAAGGCCGGGCATTGGACAGTGCCGACACCGGCCACGCGGCGCTCGAAACGACCAGGACCTCCCATGCGACCGTCGAAGAGACAGATGTCTGAGCTGCGCCCCGTATCGTTCGAGCGGGCGTTTTCCATGCACGCGGAGGGGTCCTGTTTCATCAAATTCGGCAACACACATGTGCTCTGTACGGCGAGTCTTGAAGAGCGCGTTCCGCCGTGGCTCAAGGGCCAGGGCCGCGGCTGGGTCACAGCGGAGTACAGCATGCTGCCGCGCTCAACAAACGAGCGCATGCGGCGAGAATCGACAACCGGCCGGGTCGGGGGGCGAACCCAGGAAATCCAGCGATTGATTGCGCGGTCGCTACGCGCCGTAATCGACTTGGAGAAGCTCGGTGAGCGTCAAATCACCGTCGACTGTGACGTCATCCAGGCTGATGGCGGCACGCGCACGGCGTCGATTACCGGTGCTTGGGTTGCCTTGCACGACTGTCTGCAGTGGATGCACATGCGCGATATGATCCGCAATGACGTGATGAAAGATCACGTCGCCGCGGTGTCAGCTGGGATCTATGACGGGCATTGCGTGCTGGATCTGGACTATGCGGAGGACTCAACCGCACAGGCCGACGCCAATTTTGTCATTACGGGCAAAGGTGGCCTTGTCGAAGTTCAAGGCACTGCAGAAGGCGAACCGTTCACGCGTGCCCAATTCGATGAGCTTCTCACCTTGGCGGAACAGGGCGTCCAAGAGTTGATCTCTTTGCAAAAGCTGACCGTTCTCTAGCTTGCCGACCTAAGGAGGCGGCTTATGGTGAAACGACCAACCGCTCCGTCGGGCGTGCTGGAAACAGTCCTCTATGCGGACGACCTTGAGGCAGCGGAAGCCTTTTACAGCGACGTCTTGGGTCTTCGGGCCTTCGCGAAAGCTGAGGGACGACAGATTTTCTATACGTGCGGGGATCAGGTCCTCTTGATCTTCAATCCGCATGCGACCGAAAAACATGTGGCACCGTCCGGTCTGCCGGTGCCAACGCACGGCGCGCACGGCAAGGGGCACGTATGTTTCCGTGCAACATCCGACGAAATCGAAGCCTGGCGACAATATCTCATTGCCGGAGGGATTGAGATCGAGTCCGACTTCGAGTGGCCGAGGGGCGGACGGTCAATCTACTTCCGCGATCCGCACGGCAACTGCTTGGAGTTTGCGGAACCGCGGATATGGGGGCTATCGGAATGATCGTTCTTGCGCGTGGAACCCGGATTGTCGTTGCCTCGCACAACCCCGGCAAACTTGTCGAAATCCGCGAATTGCTCGAGCCATACGGCCTTGATGCAATTTCTGCGAGCGATCTCGGCCTTCCCGAGCCAGAGGAAACCGAGACGACATTTGCCGGCAACGCCCGGCTCAAAGCCGTGGCCGCTGCGACCGGAGCCGGCCTGCCGGCACTCTCTGACGACTCGGGACTCGCTGTTGACGTCTTGGGTGGGGCCCCCGGAATCTATTCTGCACGTTGGGCCGGTCCGGACAAAGACTTCAGCCTTGCCATGCAGAAGGTGGCCCAAGAAATCACCGAGCGGCACGGCTGGACACAACCAGGACCGTCAGCGCACTTTGTTTGCGCGCTATGCCTCGCTTGGCCCGATGGTCGCCACGAGATCTTTGAGGGGAAAGTCTTCGGCCGGCTCGTGTGGCCGCCGCGGGGCGACAAAGGGTTCGGCTACGACCCCATGTTCCTGCCGGACGGCCATGCCACGACATTTGGCGAAATGGACCCGGCAGACAAACACGCGATGTCGCATCGTGCGCGCGCATTTGCACTTTTTGTGGAAGCCTGTCTTGCAGACAACCGTGTCTCCGACGCACCGTAACCCTGACGCAGCCGGCTTCGGCGTCTACGTCCATTGGCCGTTCTGCGCAGCCAAGTGCCCCTATTGCGACTTCAACAGCCACGTCCGCCACGGCGGTGTGGATGAGGCGCAGTTCACCCAGGCCCTCATCCACGAAATTGCACACACGGCGGAGCGGATCGGCCCGCGCACTGTCGGATCCGTCTTCTTCGGCGGTGGCACACCTTCGTTGATGTCGGGTGACGCGGTGGGATCCGTTCTCGATGCTATCGCACAGCATTGGTCGATCAGCGATGATGCCGAGATTAGTCTGGAGGCCAATCCGACAAGCGTCGAAGCGGAGCGCCTGCGAGATTATCATGCGGCTGGCATCAATCGTGTTTCGCTGGGCGTTCAGGCACTCAACGACCCCGACCTTAGGGCGCTCGGTCGCCTGCATTCGGCACGCGAAGCACGCGCGGCCGTCAGCTTGGCGCAGGCGCTGTTTGACCGCGTGTCGTTCGATCTGATTTACGCGCGAACAGGCCAGTCCACAGCCAGCTGGCGAGATGAACTGCGCGAAGCGCTGGCGATGACGGCCGGCCATTTGTCTTTGTACCAGTTGACGATCGAACCTGGGACGCCGTTTGCGGCGCTCCATACTGCCGGCCGGTTGCAGATCCCGGACCCAGAGCTGGCGGACACGTTCTACGAGATCACGCAGGAGCTTACAGACGCCGCCGGGCTGCCACAGTACGAAACATCCAATCATGCGCGCGTTGACGAGCTGTGCCGGCACAATCTGCTCTATTGGCGGTACGGCGAGTACGCCGGTATCGGACCGGGCGCACACGGGCGGATTCAAGTATCGTCAGGCCGACGCACCGCCACACTCACTGAGAAAATGCCGGAACGCTGGCGCGATCAGGTCATGCGAACGGGTCACGGTGTGATCACCGAGACCGAACTCGCCGACGATGAAATGGCCGACGAGCTGTTGCTGATGGGGCTGCGGTTAACTGAAGGCGTGGACATCGAACGCCTGGCCACGTTGACCGGTAAGTCTCTGTGCCGGCAGACCATTCAGGATCTGGCTGCGGCCGGCTTCGTAAAACTACAATCGAACGGCATACGGCTTCGTGCCGAGCCGGCCGGCCGGTTTGTGATTGATCGTCTGGTGCTTGAGCTTGCCGCTACGATGCAACCGCACGCGGACGCGGTTCATAGTCCGGCTTAGAGACGGCCTCGCAGTCAATGATCATATGATCCATTTCTGCGCGCACCCATTCCCGGAACGCCAAGACATTCGGGCGATACTCGCTTCCGGCTTCGCATGCGAGAAAGAACGAACGTTTGGTCGTGAGCGTGCTGCCAAACGGCGCAACGAGTCGCCCGACGCGCAGGTCATCAT
Source organism: Pseudomonadota bacterium (assembly GCA_039039985.1). Lineage (GTDB taxonomy): Bacteria > Pseudomonadota > Alphaproteobacteria > Rhizobiales > Hyphomicrobiaceae > JBCBWG01. The sequence continues at coordinate 5,790 of JBCCOV010000022.1, forward strand.
AGGCCAACGTGCGGTAGGCAAGGACGACGCCAGCGCCTTCAACTGCCGCCTCCAAAGCGTGGTCAGCACTGTTGAAACGCAGCCCACGGCTCAAATCCACGTCCCGAATGCCCTGGCGCGCAAACCAGTCCTTCCAGTAGGGCACGCCCGGCAGCTCGGAAATCGACTCGTCGTGGATCAAGGGCACTCTCATGAGGTCTTCGGGTTTCTCCAGACCGCCGATCTCGTCAATCAGGCGCGGGCTGGCGACCGGCAGAATGACAATGTCAACCAGCTTCTCCGCGTGCATGTTCTCCGGCGCCTCGATGGCGTTGCGGATCAGAACGTCGACGCCGTCGGCGGTGAAGTCCACTAGCGACTTGGTCGAGGAGATCCGCGTGTCAATGTCGGGATTTGCCGTCATGAAGCGGTGCAGTCGCGGCGCCAGCCATTTCGCCGTGAATCCCGGCGGCGCGCTGACGACCAATACCCGATCATTCCGAATGCGCTCAAGGCTTTGAACCGCCTGGCGAAGTTGCCCAAAGGCCGCGTGGACGCCGGGGTACAGAGATCGACCGGCATCGGTCAACTCAATCGCTCGCGGCTTCCGCAAAAAGAGCTTCACGCCCAGGAAATCCTCGAGCCCCTTGATCTGATGGCTCAAGGCGGCCGGCGTCACGTGCAACTCGTCCGCGGCGCGGGAAAAGCTGAGATGACGCGCGGTCGCCTCGAAAGCGCGGAGGGCGTTCAGCGGCGGCAAGGCATCCAACATGTGAGATTTCCTAAAGCTACGCCTGAGAAATCATCGTTTGTCAGGCAGCGCGAACGCCCCTAATTTTGGCGTCATACAACGAGATGACATGAGGAGAAACAACAATGTCGATCGTGAGCAAAGATCAAACGTCGCAGCTGACGCATGAAGACATCGATCGGCTGGTCCTGAAAGGCCGGGTTGTACGATCACAGGCCGTGCGGGCGATGTTCGCCAACTTGTTTGCAGGGACGGCAACTGTCGAGCGAGATCAAGAGATCGAACCTGCACTTTCGGGCGTAAAGGCTTAACAACACCCCCGACGAGTTGAGAAACTGAGCACCAAGAGCAGCTGGAACCGCGCGTTTCAGCTGCTTTCTTATTGGGACCCCTTCCTCACCTCCCCCACGCCCCATGAGGCTGGCGCACGTGACACGGCATCTCACGAACAACGATGGGGCATGTAGACAGGTGCTGCCCGGCTGACGTATGTGCGCCCTCACGAGTTCCGATGGCTGGGGCTTGGTTTGCCGGCTCGCCTCCTACGCTGACGTTTCTATCCGTGATTGGGGACTATATGATCAGGCGTCTCTACGACTGGGTGATGGGCCTTGCGGGTCATCGCCATGCGGAGCCGGCATTGGCTGGCGTCGCGTTTGTGGAGAGCTCATTCTTCCCCATTCCGCCGCATGTCATGCTTGCGCCCATGATCCTTGCCGATCGGTCGAAAGCGTTTCGGTTCGCCGCCATCACGACGATCGCCTCAGTCCTCGGAGGTTTGGCAGGGTACGCCATCGGCTACTTGTTGTTCGATGTCGTCGGGCAACCGTTGCTGCGGCTGTATGGCGCGGAGGAAAAGTTCGCGAACTTTGCATCGCAGTATAATGAATTCGGCGCCTGGATCGTGTTCTTTTTCGGCGTCACGCCGTTTCCCTACAAAGTCATTACGATCGCGAGTGGTGCGACGCAGCTCAACCTGGGTGTTTTTCTCCTTGCCAGCGTCGTTTCTCGCGGGCTGATCTTTTTCGTGATTGCCGGTTTGCTTTACGCATTTGGAGAGCCCATTCGGGCGTTTATCGAACGGCGCCTGGGACTGGTCACGACAGTGGTTGTCGTCGTCGGCCTTGGCGGCCTGCTCGCCGTTCGCTATCTGCTCTAATGGCGCTGCATTCTGAAAACACTCCGCCTCAGTCAGACGGTTCAAGCAAACTCTGGAGCGCTCCAAGCGTACGGGACAAGATCATGGCGCAAGGAAGTCTGAAGTCGCTGACACAGCAACCCGGATATGCGGCCGGATCTTACGTTCTCTTCGGCGCAACGGCGATTATACTGGCAGCACTGGCGTTTGAGCATGTCGGCGGTTACGCGCCGTGCCCGCTCTGCATCATGCAGCGCTATGCGTATTATGCGGGCATTCCGCTGGCATTCATCGGGCTCGTCGTCATGAGCGCCGGCCAGAGGTCCGCAGCCGGCATCATCTTTCTGTTTGTTGGACTTGCATTTGTCGCGAACGCCGCACTCGGCATTTACCATGCCGGTGCAGAGTGGGCGTTCTGGCCCGGTCCGTCGGTTTGCGAACAAGCCGCCCAGCCGCTGACGTTGGGCCCAGACTTTGAGAAAGCCATCTCCACGACCGCCGTGCCCAGCTGCACCGAGCCGGCGTTTCGCGCGTTCGGACTGTCGTTTGCAGGTTGGAACGTCTTAATCTCCGCTGCACTAGCGGGTTTGGCGTTTTACGCCACGTCCAATCTCCTCGAACAAACCTTCGAGGACTGAAGTCCGCCCGCCATAGGCGGAGTGCTTGCGCCGGCCCACACCCCCCGATACGACCAAGCCCGCGAAAATGTGGATGACGTTGGTGGCCGCCTTCGTCAGCGCTAACGCACGCGCACGCGGCCAAACACGGGCGATTCAACACGTTCCGACGCGCCGGTCGAAACTATTCATCCACAGTCAATCAAAATTTCTATCATTCGCCGCTTAGGTGCCCAGATGTAGTCACGAAGCAACGATTTATTCTCCCTCGTTCGCAGAAACGAAGCGAACACTCCGAGTTGCGTCTGTGTTTGAGTAATCGGCTGCGTTTGAGGTCTTGTTTTGCGTCAGGTCAGTCCCCCTCGCGTTGCCCAGTATCAACCGTTAGTTCCGCGTTTGCGTCTTGCGTTATCCCGGGGTCGCCCAGCCCAAGTTTCGGTTTCGCGTAATCGGGCAGACCAGCAGGGATCGGTGTCGGCGTTCCTTGGGTCCACGTCAGTTGCGTCTCAGTTCAGCGTTCCGGACCCGAAAGGCCGCGTATCGGCCTGTGTATCCGCGTCCAAGGGCCGGCGTTCGCGTCAGCGATTGGCCCAAGTCTCCAGCGTTGTTTCGGAGTTTGAGTTGCGTCCGCTTTAGTTGCGTAAGCGTTGCGAAAGTTGCGTAAGCGTTACGAAAACCAACCAGTCGGCCAGCGTTCACGGCCAAGTCCGTACATGATTGAAGTTGCACCGCGCGTGGGCGCCGGAATGGCGCCTTTCGAGTTCTTTCAGCGGTTGCCGAGCGTGGAGTTGCGTCCGATGAAACCCGTTTTTTGTGAGCACAGTGCTCAAGTACCGCATCAACTTAAGCAAGAAACAGAATGGCGGTCTGTTGGCGTTATCGCCGCTGAGTTGATGACCAGGATCGAACAACGCCGAGAGCAACCGCATACGAGTTTGTTGGCCAAGCAAAGTCGACAGGCGGCTTGATGTCGGCCAAGTGCAGCGCCGCTCCTGAAACTGGGAGCACGTGTTGCGACAGAGTTGGTAGGTCCATTGCGTCGGGGCAGGATCCCAATCGACTGGCGAAGCGTTATCGGTTTTGCGTCGTGATGCCAGAGTGCAATGGGCCTACCTTCAGTTCTTTCAAGAGGTTGTCCGTAAGATCGAGGCCCAAGGTCCTCCGCGGCGGTCCAATTAGGAGTGAAATGATATGACTCCAGATCACATCCACCAAATCCACTGGGACCATGCGCTGTCCGTTTCGCGCCAAACGTGCGCGCGCTTGTTTCGCGACGGGGCATCACCCAAAGACGCCTTGGCGGCCTTCGGACTCAAAGATGACGGAGCCGAAATTGACTGGAGCCGGGCCATCGACCGGATCGCCGAAGTGATTTGCACACAGCCGAAACGACGCGCCGCCTGAGCAGAACTGCTTGGCGGCAAGCTCAGCGCATCCGTTGCGGATAGGAGCTTCTACCCGGCAGGGATCTGTACCTGCGTTTGTTACTGAGTTCTGCGTATCGTGATGTGCGAAGTATCGCGTCTGTTGTAAACCCCGCGTTGCGCATCACACCTGCCGGTCCTTTTCTTCATGCCTGCCCTGCGTTTTCGAACGTGAACTCGACAATGCATGCAGCACAGTGCGATCTACCCTCATTCCAGGGAAAGATCGCATATGACAGACACAACTCCGCCTTCACTCGTCGCGCGAACGAATCAACACTTGTTCTACGGCTGGATCATCGTCGGCCTGGCGAGTTTTGGTGTTTTCTCCAGCGGGCCTGGGCAATCCCATACGTTTTCGGCTTTCGTAGAGCCGATCAGCCGTGATCTCGGGATCAGCAGCGCGACAATCGCAACCGCATACGGCCTGGCGACGTTGGCTGCGGCATTCGCCCTGCCAATGATGGGGCGTCTCGTCGACCGCCAGGGCGCGAAGCGCATGCTCTTGGTGATTGTCGGCGGACTTGGCATCGCCTGCCTGTTCTTTGGCGCGGCTGCCAACTTTCTGTGGCTTGCCGTTGGTTTTGGCCTGTTAAGATTCCTCGGCCAGGGCTCCTTGATGCTGGTCTGCGCGAATCTGGTGTCGCAGTGGTTCTCCAAGTCGCGCGGGTTCGCGATGAGTTTGATGGCGCTTGGGTTCGGCGTCTCGATGGCCGTGCATCCCCCCTTGTCGCAGTACCTGATCACAGAAATCGGTTGGCGTTGGGCCTGGGTTGTTCTCGGCCTTATCACCTGGGCAACGATGCTGCCGGCCGTATGGCTGCTGGTGCACAACACACCGGAAAGCGTCGGTTTGCGTCCAGATGGCGAAGAACCCGACACATCAAGTACCGCCGGCGCGACGGGTGCAACCGCAGACCTGAACGGTCTGTCACTACCGGGCGCATTGAAGACATCGGCATTTTACATCCTTGCGGCCGGCTGGTGCGCGATCGCAATGCTCGTTACTACCCTTCACTTCTATCAGGTTACGATTCTGACGGATCAGGGTCTGGATGCGGGAACTGCCGCGCGCATTTTTCCGATCTCGGCCATCACGATGGTGTTGGTGATGCCGCTCGTCGGGAAGATGTTCGACAATCTGAAGACACGGTACGTCATCGCATTGGGATTGTTCGCCACCGCCGCCTCCCTCGTCACCATCACTTTCGCGACAGATTTGCTTTCGGCCACCGTGTATGCCGTCATTTTTGGCGCCAACAACGCGCTGTCGATGACGATGTTCGGCTACGTCTGGCCTCGATACTTCGGACGCAAACACCTTGGGAGCATCCAGGGAACCGGTCAGCTGGTCGGCGTCGTTGGTGCATCGCTCGGCCCACTGCCGGTTGGACTGGCTTATGACCTGGTCGGCAATGCGACGTCCACACTTCAGGTCTTGGCCGTTTATCCTGCTGTTGCAGGACTTATTGCGATCGCATTCCTGCGCACGCCGGACGCTGTCGAGCGCGACCATCGACTTGAATAAAGGCGCCTCGAATAAAGGCGACTTGAACAAAAGCGACTTGGTTAAAGGTGACTCGGTTAAAGGCGACTGTCATGAACGACGGCCCGGGGACACTGTCTGAACCCCGGGCCAGCGCGCCGCCCTCATAACAAGTGGCGAATCACGCCGAGCGAGTTTTCACTCACTCAATGTCGATGTCGTGACGCGGCGGCGCCGGTCCGACAGAGCCGATAGGAATGGGCGAGCCAAACCAAGTGCGGCAAGGATAAGGAACACCGCAGCCAACGGCTGGGTCAAGATCAGCCACCACTGTCCATCGAAGATCTTCAAGGAATTTTGAAGATTGGTTTCCACCATCTCACCCAAGATCAGTACGATGGCAATTGGTGCAACTGAGAATCCAAACCGCCGACACATGAAGCCCACGACGCCGAAAATGAGCACGAGCCAAACGTCGAGCATCGCCTGGTTCAGCGAGTACGCACCAACGATGGCCAACGCAAAAACGATCGGCCACAGGATCTGACGCGGCACGAGCGTGACGCGAGCAAAGATCTTGGCGCCGTACAGGCCAAGCACCAGGAACATGATGTTGGCAGCGAGCATGGCACCGAAAATCGCGTACACTTTGTCGACTTGCTGCGTGAACAAGTACGGGCCAGGCCGTAAGCCGTGCACCATCAAACCCACGATGATCACTGCCGTTGTCGCGCTGCCGGGAATGCCAAGCACCAGCGTCGGGACCATGGCGCCCCCGGTTGCCGAGTTGTTGGCGGCCTCTGCGCCCGCAACGCCCTCAATCGCGCCCTTGCCGAACTCCTCCTTGTTCTTAGACCAACGCTTGGCCTCGGAATAACCGATCATCGACGCGACCGTCGCGCCTTCTGCGGGCAGAATGCCAATGAACGTGCCGATGCCGCAGGACCGGGCAACAGTGCCGGCAATGCGCTTGTAGTCGGCCCACGACGGCAGCTTGACGGCCTTCATCGCGATCTGTTCGACAATCTGGTTGACGCGAGTCGACTGGTAGAGCAGCTCGGACATCGCGAACAATCCGATCATCACCGGAATGAAGTTCAGGCCCTCATACAGTTCGTAGTTGCCGAACATGAACCGCTCGACCGCGGTCACCTGGTCTGCACCGATTGTTGCCAGCCATACGCCGAACAACCCGCCAATCAGGTTCTTGATCGCGCCGCCTTCGGAAATGCTGGCCAGCATCGACAGGCCAAAAAGCGTCAGAGCAAAGTACTCAGGCGGGCGAAACTCGTAAGCAACTTGCGCCATCAGCGGCGCGGCGATCGCCAGCGCGAAAACCGAAAAGATCCCGCCGATGGTACTTGCGACAACGGCAACGCCGAGCGCACGCCCAGCCTCACCCCGCTGCGCCAACGGAAAGCCGTCGAATGTCGTGGCCGCCGCCGCTGGCGTGCCCGGCGTATTGATCAGGATCGCAGTGATTGCCCCGGCGAATGTCGCCGAGCAATAAATCGTCGTCAGGATTGTAATCGCGTAGACAGGATCCATCGTGAGCGTGAAGGGCAGCAGTAGCGCTGCGCCCGTCGTTGCCCCAAGGCCCGGCAAGGCCCCGATGATCACACCCGCGATTGTCGTGATGCAAATCAACCCCAACAGATACGGGTCTGCGAAAACGGAGAAAAAGGCCGTGACTGCCTGCTCCATTGCTTATGCCCCGTACCAGAGATTGGTGAGAATTCCACGCGGAAACCGAACTTTGAGAACCTGGTCAAATACGAAAAAGATGATCGCAGGTGTCGCAACAGAGACGAGTGTCGAGACCCATAAGCGCCGCTCACCCCAAAGGATGGATAGCACGAACATCGACACAATAATCCCGAGAAAGAGATCCGCATAAGCTGCGAGAATGAAGAATAGGCCGAGCACCACCATCGATAACCATGTCTGCCATGGCTCAAGGTCGCGTCGACTCGGTGGACGTAAAACGGTTTGAATAATCAAAACAACGTTGAGTACGCAAATCACCGCCATAAGAAACAGCGGAAAATTGCGCGGCTGCATCGCATGACCCACGATAAGCGGTGAGGCGTCTTCGAACGTCGTCGTCAGGTACGCGACAACAGCAGCGAACACGAAAATCACCACTGGCGCGGCAAAGTCCATCGGCCGTGGCTTCGGAAACGGCGCATCCTGGGTTACGTCGCCAGACGTAGATCCCGACGACTTGTCGCCAGTGGTGTTATTCGTCATCAATCACTCCAGTCGAGCTGGGAGCTCGCCCGAGTTGGCCGTGCTCCCAGTCGGCTTTGTTTAAAGGCCCATCTCTTTGATCGCAGGCCTCATGTCCTCGATCATCTTGATGATTTGCGCCTTCCACTCTTCAGCACCGACGACCGACGACTTGTCCAAGCCGACAGATGTCAGGAAGCCTTGGTAGACGGAGTGGTTCATCGCTTTGACGAGACCTTCCTCAAGCGTCTTAACGCTCGCCGCATCAACCTTCGCATGCGTTGCAAAGCCGCGAACCGTCGAGAACACGGCGTCGATGCCTAGCTCTTTCGCGGTTTTGGCGTCGGGGATCGGCTTCATACGGTCATTGGCCAGTACGATCAGCGGGCAGATATCGCCGGCTTCGATCTGCGCGCTCGCCTCAGACAGGTTGAGGACACCAACATCGACGGCTCCGGCAACCAGCTGTGTCGCGACTTCGCCACCACCTTTGAACGGCACGATGTCCGGCTGCGTCAGGCCGCCCTTCTTGGCAAAGACATACGCCGTAATGTGATCGATGCCGCCGGCATTCGTGGTGCCGAACTTGAGCTTCTTGCTCTTCATCGCAGCGACAAGATCTTCACTCTTTTTATACGGCGACGTTTTGCAGTTCACCATGAAGATCTGCGGGTCATCCGTGCCACGTGCAATCGGCGCGAGGTCTTCGACCTTGAGCTTCGTCTTTCCTTTTGCAACCGTGATCGCATGGCCGATCGTAAAGGCCAGAACGGCGTGACCGTCAGCGGGACGCGTGAGGAAGTAATTCATCGCTGCAGCGCCATTGCCGCCGCGCTTGTTGACGACCACCATGTCGGTTTTCAAAACACGGCGAGAGCGCAACATCATCATGCGGCTTGTCACATCCGTGCCGCCACCGGCGCCGGCATGTGTGATGACTTCAATGGTCTTCGACGGGAAATCGGCACCAACCGCCAGTGTCGTGAAAGCGGTCGTGCACAGCGCAGCCGCCATTGCCAGCTTAAATGGCTTCATTAGTTTCTCCTTAGCGTTTCCTTAAGTCGTTTTTTTATGCCGTAACGCGGCATGCTTATTGGGCGTCATTGACGCCTGCTTCTCGAGCCCGCTCGACCAGATAGTCACGGCCTTCGAGCATCATATCGAGGTTACCCCAGCCGCACATATAGTGCCCGCTGAAATCTGTCGCCTCGATGCGACGGAACATGTCAACAAAATCGACTGTTCCGGTGCCTGGGTGCATATGGATTTCGTATTCGCCGTTATTGTCAGCGATCCGAACCTCTTCACATAACGTCATGTCCATGCCGTCAATAAAACCAGCGATGCCGACCGGGTCGTAGTGCGCGTGATTGATCGTAAATGCCCACTTGAGGTTTGGCGATTTGATCTGGTCAAAGTACCAGATCGTGTCCTCAAGATTGTCCGGCATGTAATGGACTTCCGCGCGCTCCGGCTCGCCGTTCAGGTTTTCGAGTGTAAGGAGAACGCCCTGTTCCTCGGCGTATCCGACGGCACGTTTCAGCCGCTCGACGCTGGCTTGTTTGCGCAAATCGCGACACGCGGTGAAGTGGTAACCGCCGTGCACGACGACCCATTCAGCCGCCATGCGTTTTGCGAGATCAATGTAAGCACGGAGATAGGAATCGGTCGCATCGCGCAGCAACGGTGAAACCTCGGCAATGTTCACACCGGACAAGGTGTGCAGCCCAAGGTGCAAGCCATGCGTTGCGCAGGTCTCCTTGATGCGCGCACAGGTTGCGTCGTCGAATCTCTCCATTGCGTTTGGGGCAATATCGATTTGTGCATCGAAGTATTTCACATCATTCGCAACGGCCCATTCGATCCCCTCTTCGATCGCGACGCGACGCCCAAGGTCCACTCCGATGCGATGTCGAAATGCCATTCAGTCCTCCCGGCGGTGCCCAATTTCGCAAAGGGCTTAGGCCCCTACGCTAGGGGTTTACCGGCGGGGGTCAAGGTGTTGCTGACCCAGAGTGGTGAATAGCCGGGTCATTTCGGCCTTGGGTGCGACGGCTCCAGCCAAATCCGCAAGGCTGTCACTCAGTCTCGCACCATGGTCGCCTCGGCAACGGCCGGCGCGACAGCGAGGCCGAGGCCCGGCGTGGTCGGCGCACGCAACATGACACCGGTATCTGTGACGACCTGCTCTAACGTCGCGCCTTCAAACAGCTCACCTTGAAACTTGAGCAGCGCGTTATCCGCCATAAAGTACTCGATCCATTGTACGTTCGGCAGCCCAGCCGCCATGTGGATATGGACCTGCTGCAGGTTCCACGGCGAAACCGGAACGCCGTGCGCCGTCGCGTAGCTATGGATCCGCAGCCAATCCGTTATACCGCCTGTCAACGACGCATTGGGCTGAACAATATCGACACCGCCGGAGTCAATGAGGGTTTGAAACTCAAGTAGGCCGGCGTGTTGCTCACCACCGACAATGTACGTTGCGCCCGCCCGTTCGCGGATGCGCGCGTATCCGGGAACGTTCTGCGGCGGCACCGGTTCTTCGAGCCAATAAACGTCGTACGGCTCCCAAGCCTTCAGCTGCTGGATCGCGGTGTCGACATCCCAACTCCCGTTCACATCGACCATGAGACGAATGTCTGGCCCGATTGCTTCACGGACCTGGCGCACGCGCTCGGTCGCCTCGGCAAGCGACACGAACGTGCGCGTCCCGCGGATCTTGAGGGCGCGGTGACCAGCCGCAACGTACGATGCTGCCGTCTCGGCCAAGCGATCCGGTGGCATGTGGTGTGCACAGTTTGCATAGGTTGGGACGAGGTCTTGGCCGCCGCCGAACAGTTTCCAAACCGGTACGCCAGCGGCTTTGCCCTTAATGTCCCATAGCGCAAAATCGACTGCGGCGATTGCATTCCGCATCAGACCGTCACCGCCGCGTCGCGGGATCGCATCCTCGAACATGCGGCGCCACAGTAGATCCGTGCTCCGCGGGTCCTCACTGACAATCAACGGCTTGATGATGTTTGAGATCATCCGAGACAGAATCGGCCCGGTTTCAGCGCTCGCTGAAGCGAAGCCGAGACCTGTCGTTCCATCGTCGCTCTCGACATCGACGACGAGGATCTCGGTTCCGTAGGACGTTCGCGCCGCCGCTGCTTCCTTGCTTTGATAGCGCGTGGTTTTGATGTCTTTGATCTTCAGATCGCTGCCAGCCATGCCTGATCTCCGCCGCCTAAGAAGCCGTCCGCCACTTTATTGAACACCCAAGTGCCGGATGCTGCTGGCCCGGTGCCGTTCCAACCTCTGCGACCTGTCGCATCGCATCGTAGAGTTCCCGCGGCGCGTCAGGCGGGCCCTCGACATTTCGGGACGAATCCAATCGGCCGCGATACTGCAAGGTGAGATCGCGATCGAAACCGAAGAAGTCGGGCGTACACACGGCCCCGTATGCACGCGCCACGGTCTGCGCCTCGTCGTAGAGATAGGGAAACGGGAAGCCGTGATGCCGGGCAAACAGCTTCATGTTGTCGAACGAGTCATCGGGGTACGCGTCAGCATCGTTGGCATTGATTGCAATCACCGACACGCCGTGTTGACTCAGATCTTTGGCATCGCGGACCAGTCTGCCGGCGATGGCCTTCACGTACGGGCAGTGATTGCATATGAACGCCACGACCGTGCCGTTGGCGCCCGCAGCGTCCGCAAGCTGAACCGTCGCCCCATCAACTGCCGGCAACGCAAAGTCAGGCGCGCGGAAACCAAGCTCCACCTTTGGTGCCTCTGCCGCCATGGCTCCTCTCCTTTGAATTGTCATCACGCGTGCATCAGCCGGATGGCTCCGAGCACGACCGCGACTCTTATCTTGAAACGACGTCCTCTCGCGAGACTATGGCGTCGGATGCCATCCGTCGAGCCAGACATCGCCTGCGCTGGCAATGTGCTGCGCTCCAGTCATTTCTCAACACAAAGGTCGTCCCGGCTCCGGGCGTTTTGCGAGGTGCGCAACTCTGTTGGCCGAAGGTGCATCATCGACACGTCGGACCTTTTGCATCATGGTTCAGGCGTGCACATAACGCCGAGGCAGAAACCATGGTCGACCAGAAGAAAACGGCCTTGATCGCAGGCGCGACGGGTGTGGTGGGGCGCAACCTTCTCCGCCACCTTGCAGCCGCGCCAGACTGGAACGTCATCGCTGTTTCGCGGCGCAAGCCCGATATCGCAGGCGACTTTGCGCACTTGGCTCTTGATTTGATGGACAAAGAGGCGTGTGCCGCCGCACGCGATGCCTTCGCACCCGTCACTCACGTCTTTTATGCCGCCTATATCGAGCGACCAACCTGGAGTGATATGGTTGGACCGAACATGGCGATGCTGGAAAACCTGGTCGAGGCGGTTGCACCGGCCGCCCCGCACCTGACCCATGTGAACCTCATGCATGGAACGAAGTGGTACGGCAATCACCTCGGTCCATTCAAAACGCCGGCGGAGGAAACGGACCCACCGCACATGCCGCCGAACTTCTATTTCGACCAGCAGGCGTACATTTCAAACAAGTCAAACGATGCGCGTTGGACGTGGTCGTCGGCGCGGCCACACGGCATTTGCGGGTTTGCGATCGGGAACCCGATGAACCTTGTTATGGTTCTCGCCGTGTATGCCACAGTGTCGAAGGCTCTGGGCCTTCCGCTCCGGCATCCCGGCTCGGATGCGAATGCGCAGGCGTTGTACAACGTGACAGATGCCGGGCTTCTCGCGCGCGCCTGTGTGTGGATGTCGACAGATACGGAGTGCGCGAACGAGCCGTTCAACGTGACCAATGGCGATGTCTTTCGATGGACCCACATGTGGCCCGCATTTGCCGAATACTTCGAGATGGATCTGGCGCCGCCGCAGCGGATCAGCCTGGCTGACATGATGGCTGACAAGGCGACACTCTGGGCCGAACTGACACGCCAACACGGCCTGCGCGAGATTCCATACGATCAGCTCGTGAGTTGGAACTACGGCGACTTTGTTTTCACGCCGGAGTTCGACATCATGTCATCCATGACCAAGGCGCGTCGCTACGGGTTTCATGAGTTCATCGACAGTCGGGAGATGTTCCTGCGCCAATTCGACGAGCTTCGGCAAAACAAGATCATTCCGACGCTTTAGCCCACCACTCTTAGTGCTTTCGGCTTGTCGATGAGGCAGCGCTCCCTACGCACCAACCGGCGTATTGCCGAAGCCCATCAAACGCTGGCCGGCGTCGACAACCATCGTATGGCCTGTCGTCTGCCGTGCTGAGATGAGATAGCGCACTGCTTGGAGAATATGATCCGTCCCGAGACCGACACCGAGCGGCGTCAGGCGCTGCCGTGACACGAACTCGTCCTCGGTTTGTCCGCTTGGCAAAATGAGACCCGGCGCGACGGCGTTGACCGTGATCCCTTTTGCCGCAAGATCAAACGCCGCGACACGCGTTGCGCCCTCGAGGCCGAACTTGCCGACGAAATAACTGAAGCGCTCCGGGTAAGCGGACGTGAGCTGCGTATCCAGGAAGTTTATGATCGCAGCATTGTCCGGCACGTTCGGCTGATTGGCGAAGGCCTGCATCAGGAACACCGGTGCCGTCAGGTTCACATCGATGAGCGCGCGCCAGCTCTCTGCTGTGAGCGTGGACAAGCGATCTTCGTCAAACAGCGACGCCGTATTGATGAGGATGCCGACGGGGCCGCAAGCTTCCGCCAATCGGTCGATAAGTATGCCGCTCGATTCGGCATGGCTCAGATCATGATGAAGCGTCACCGCCTGTCCACCAGCGTCCCGGATCTCGGTCGCAACCTCTTCTGCCGGTTGGGCGGAAGTATTGTAGTGGACGCCGACGGCAAACCCATCTTGTGCAAGCCCAAGCGCGATCGCGCGACCAACACGACGGCCGGCGCCAGTGATCAATGCGACTCGGTTTGAGTCATTGTGCCGTGCGTTGGACATCGGTCACGCGCTCTCACAAATGTCGACGAGGTCGATCATGGGCTGCACCCTTGCCCCTTCATGACTGCGCAAAAGATTGGCCTTGGCGAAAAGTGCGAGTGCGGCCATGCCGGTTTCAGCGCAACGCACTTCGTCCCGGAACAGAAACACGGACGACGCCATCGTGACGCAGGTCGGCCAGCCTAAAGTCCGAAAGCGAAATGCCTGGAGGACGCTCTCGGTCTGATAGCGCACACGTGCCGCACCATCTGGCAGGTTGAGCGCAAATCCGAAGCCAGGGTCGATCCATATCCGCTCAATTCCAGCCGCCGTTGCCAACGCCAGTCGCTCTTTAAAAAATGCGAGCTGCTGCTCGACCAATTGCGATGACGGCGGGAGTTCATCACGCGATCGCGCGTTGTCACCCGGGGTGTAGCACAGTATGAGCCCAGCCTGATGACGGCCGATCATCTCGTAGAATCCCCGATCGTCGATGCGTCCTGTGAGGTTGACGACGCCTGCGCCGGCCTCCAGTGCAGCCTCCGCAACTTCCGGAAGGTATGTTTCGGCAGACACCAAAATGCCGTCGTTGGCGACCGCTTGGATGACCGGGATCATCGTATCAATCTGACGGCGTGCGTTGACAATGTCGGCAGCATCCCCGGTTGACTCGGCGCCGATGTCGATCATGGCGCAACCCTCAAGCGTCATGCGACGCGCACGATAGAGGGCCGCTTCTGCCGTGTGCGCGATGCTCTCCCGATAGGTCGAATCGCGCGATAGGTTCACGACACCAAGCTGATAGGCCTTGTCTGAGAAGGTGCGATTGAACTTCGGAAACGAGAACTCGCGGACCGGATGGGCAAGGGCGTCCTTATGCTCCATCCAAAGCGGCAACAGTTTATCGGGCGTTATCATTCATCTGGCCTTAGGCTGTGGGTTGGTCCGGCGCGGACCACGACGCCGCATAAACGCTGAGATCACCGTCGACGGCTGGAAGGTCTGCAAGATGATCCCGCATCGTTCGGCCCGTTCTCGCATGTATGAGCTCCGGCGCAATATCGCAGACGGGGACAAGAACAAATCGTCTGACGTGCAAACGCGGGTGGGGCAGGCTGAGTTCGGACGTATCCACGGTCAGGTCACCATACGTCAGAAGATCCAGATCCAGCGTGCGCGGCCCCCAATGGACCTCACGCTCGCGGCCACGTGCGTCTTCAATGCGATGAAGCCGCGCAAGCAATTCTTCAGGTGCAAGACGTGTCTCGGCAAGCAGTGCCGCATTCAGGAACGCACCCTGATCTTCCGGACCGCCAATTGGTGATGTCTCATACAGTTTCGAAACGGCACGGACGCTGACATCGCCATCCGCGTGAAGCTCGGCGACGGCTAACCGCAGATTGGAAAGCCGGCAGCCGAGGTTGGACCCCAGTGCAATCAAGCACGAGGCCTGTCCTGCTGCACGTGGTGCATGCGGCGGCTTCACATATCTTCCCCGTTGTTGGCACGACAGACTTATGCCTGCCGCGTGATGACGATGCCGACGGATTCGGCCTCAGCGAAGATGTCCGGTTTCCCAACGGAAACTGTAACGGTCGCGACCAGATCATTGCGCAAGGCAAACGTCGCAACGTCTTCGGCCCAGGTCTCGACGAGTTCGACATGTTCGTCCGTCGCAGCCCGCGCCACGATGTAATCGACGACGTCTGCATAGGATACGTAACGACCTGTCTCGCGGACTAGACTGGCGTAGTTCGGCACAACGTGCATTTCGACATCAAAACGCAACGCTTGCCGTTGTCCGCGCTCCCGTTCGAGCACGCCAACATAGGACTGGACGACCAGGCCGTTAACAACAATACGGTCGGTCGGCTTGGACATATGGGCTCCTGACTTAACCTCGTTGTCTGAGCGTTAACGCGACCCAAGGACAGCAGGCTGGTTGCGTCTTTGAGAAGTCTTGTGACATACGACGGTGTCGTCTGTCCCGCATGACCCTCAGTCTTACGCAGCACAGACTCTCGCGGATTTTTATGGGGTATTTTCGCCATAGTCCGCCATAGGAGGGCTCCCGCCATCGGCCCAGTTGACTCGGACATGGGGTGCGGGCCGTTACAAGCCGTCCGGCGAACAGTTGCTGCGAGATGATGGCTCTGGCTCGAGAGACGGTTACTCGGCGGAGACCGGCTGTTCCCGCCCATCCTGTCCGACCGTCGCGGAGAGAACGTGCAACGGCACAAGCTCGGCGTCTACGCGGTTGCGTCCATTCCGCTTGGCGCGATAGAGCGCTTCGTCGGCGCGCGCGAGGGCAAGTTCGTATTTCTTGTCGCGACCATCCAGTTGTGTCACACCGATGCTCGCTGTGACATTGAATCTCAGCTGACCGGATCGAAACTCAGCGCCTTCGATCGCTTCGCGAATGCGCTGCGCCATGGCAAACGCGCCACCGATGCTGGTATCGGGCAGAAGCACGGCAAACTCCTCTCCCCCATATCGGCAGGCTCGATCCTTGCCGCGCAGTTCACCTGACACCAGCTCTGCAATGCGCACCAGGACTTCGTCGCCCG
Organism: Pseudomonadota bacterium; assembly: GCA_039039985.1. GTDB lineage: Bacteria > Pseudomonadota > Alphaproteobacteria > Rhizobiales > Hyphomicrobiaceae > JBCBWG01. Next base: position 21,933 of record JBCCOV010000022.1, read on the forward strand.
TCGCATGACCGTAGGTGTCGTTGATTGACTTGAAGTAGTCCACGTCGAGGAGAAGAACCGAGAGGACATTACCGTTTGTCTGTACACGTTCGTGCGCTTCGCCGAGCGATGTCAGAAACGCGCGACGGTTCGAGAGGCCGGTCAACGCATCAGTCACCGACAAACGCTCCAACTCGGCTTCTCGGTGCTTTGCATCCGTAACGTCAACTCGGATTCCGACCGTGCCGCCGTCGGCGGTCTTACACTCCTCAATGCGAATCCAACGGCCACCCCAGAGTTTCTGCTCCACCGGCGCTCCGGGTGCCGCATGGACCGAGAGACGATGCTCGATCCACTCTTCCTCGCGACCAACGGCCTCCTCATACTGCCCACAGGCCACGCCGGCGCGCAGGATCTCCTCGAAAGTCTTGCCGACCGCGATCGCATTGCCGCTCTTGGCAAAAATGCTCTGGTATTGCTTATTGAAGATCTGAAGGCGATCTTCGGCGTCGTAGTAGGCAAACCCGTCTGGCATGGCATCAATGGCGTCGAGAAAGCGGGTCTGGGACGCTATGAGTTCTGTCTCGATATTGCGATGCGCCGTGACATCAACAACAAGTGCAACGAAACCCAGGACGTCTCCGTTCGGCCCGACATCAGGCGTATACGACAGTTCTACCGATCGCGTGATCCCATCGGGATACGTCACGTCGGCACGTTGGCGAACTTCCCGGCCATTCAGTGCCTGTTGAACCCACGGCTCAATCGCCAGAAATGCCGCCTCGCCGATCACAGCGGACAGCGACATGCCGATCAGCTCCTGGCGCGGCCGATGATACCAACGCTCGCCTGTGGTGTTGACAAAGCGCAGGATTTTCTCGGTGTCGTAGTATGCCACGAGTTCCGGCAGTGCGTTGGTTACCAAACTGAGCAGGCGCTCGTTTTCGATAATCGCCGACGCTGCCAATTCGCGGGCTGTGACGTCGCGTATAGCGCCGAGAAACCCCAAGAATTCGCCATCCGCCGATCTCAGCGACGTTCCCAACGTCTCGCCGGAAAAGGTTGTACCGTCGTTGCGCCGGTACCTTTGCATGTACGGCTCGCGCTTCTCTTTTGCAGACAGGTTAAACCGCGCGCTGCCCTGCGCGTGGAAGTCCGCTTCCGACTCGTACAGCATCGCTGTGGCGTGACCTGTCACGTCGCCAACGGAATAACCGAACAGTTTTTCTGCCGCCGGATTGACCAGCTGCATTTTGCGATTGCTGTCCGCTAAAACGAGCGCATCGGGAATGCAATTGAAAACGCTGAGAAATAACTCGACCTTTTGCCGCTCGGCATTCAACGCAGTTTGCAGGCGATCATTCTCCTGCAACAAAACGGATACCAATTGTGAGTCGGCATCGCCTTGTTGCGTCGCACCAGGTGCTTTTGGGTTCGGAGTCATGCGTTCGCCTCAAGGTGCACGATCGGTACCTTCGAAGTCCAAGAGCCAAATCCGATAATTGGCGTTGGGGCGCCGGCCATGAACCACTCACTTGCAGTCCATAGTACGCGTTATTGTTTGATTGATGCTTTACCTTGGGGTGCAGACTGACCTCGGCCGTTAACCAGACGAGGCGACGTTATAAGGGCGTTGAACCGCGGCTTCTCAAGGCGATGCACTGCTTTACTGGACGCCGAATGTGTTAACGCGCGCCGCACATCGGAGGGCAATCTCTGGTTGACGTGCGCGATCGACCGGTTGGCTCACGTGCTGTGCGCATCTGCCGACGGATCGAGAAGTGATGCACCCGTCATCTCCGGGGGCTGTTCGATCCCCAATAGGTCGAGCAACGTCGGCGCGATATCGGCAAGGCGACCGTTGGCCAAGGACACGCACCCTTCCGGCCCATTCACCAAAATGGTCGGGACAAGGTTCAGCGTGTGTGCCGTGTGCGGCGCGCCAAGGGCCCGATCGAACATCAACTCGCAATTGCCGTGGTCAGCGGTCACCAGCATTGCACCGCCCGCCGCCTGGACGGCCTGCTCCAGACGACCAACGCACGTATCGACACACGCGACTGCACGAACCGCCGCGTCGAGGACGCCGGTATGCCCGACCATATCGCCATTGGCATAATTGATCACGACAAGGTCGAACCGTTGCGTTTCGACGGCCTCAACCACCTTGTCCGTGAGTTCGACAGCGGACATCTCCGGCTTGAGATCATAGGTTGCGACCTTTGGGGACGGCACGAGTGTGCGCTCCTCGCAGGCGAGCGGCGGTTCGACGCCGCCGTTGAAGAAGTATGTGACGTGTGGGTACTTTTCTGTTTCAGCCGCCCGGAGCTGGCGAAGACCAGCGCTGGCAACCACGTCTCCAAGTGTGTTTTCGAGATGAGTCGGAGGAAAAATCGCCGGGCAGAATTGGCTGATATGGTCGGAATAGGCGACCATGCCCAACGCCACACGTAGGTTGACGATCGACGTTCGCGCGAAACCGTCAAAGTCCGGATCCAGAATTGCAGCCAGCAGTTGGCGCACACGGTCGGCCCTGAAATTCGCACACAGAATGCCATCGCCATCGCCCATGCCGTTGTAGCTCGTGTGCCGCGCCGGTGTGACGAACTCGTCGGTCGTTCCCTGGGCGTAGCTTGCAGCGATCACATCAAGCGCGTCGTCGAATGCGTCTCCCTCTGCGGAAACCAGCAGATCATAGGCGCGCGCGACCCGCTCCCATCGCTTATCCCGGTCCATGGCGAAGTAGCGCCCACAAACAGTCGCAATCGACACGTCGCGGAACTCGGCAATAGATGCCTGCAATCGCGCAAGACAGTCTCGCCCTGAATTCGGCGGGGTATCGCGCCCGTCGGTTATGGCGTGAATGCGAACCGGTACCCCATGTTCGGATACGGCCTTCGCCAGTGCAACGATGTGATCTTCATGCGCGTGCACACCACCTGGGGACACCAGACCAACAAGATGGCACGTGCCGCCTGACGCGCGGAGCTTGTCGGTCAACGCGACCAGTTCGGAGGACTGTCGCAATTGATCTTCGGCAATGGCGCGATTGATCCGTGGCAGATCCTGCCACACAACGCGTCCGGCGCCGATATTCAGATGACCGACTTCAGAATTTCCCATCTGTCCGCTTGGCAAACCCACATCCTCGCCGGCGCACCGCAATGTCCCGGTTGGCCAGCTTGCAAGCATGCGATCCCAGTTCGGCGTTGCTGCCAACGCAATCGCATTGTCCTGCCGCTCGCGGCGCAGGCCCCATCCGTCGAGAATACACAGAACGATCGGGCGTGCAGACGTGCCCTGATTTTTGGTTGCGGCCATCTCAATTTGCCCCGGGATTGCTGAACTGTTGCTGCTTGGAGGACACATCCTGCTTGGAAGACACATTGCGCACTTTTGCAACCGCCTAGAGGCCAAGTGGCGTTGCGCTGCACCGTCAGACGGGGACGCACCAAGCTGAAAGACAATACCTCACGCGTTGATCCATAGCACGCCGGACACGCCATGCATCACAGTTCGCAGACAATCAGAAACAGCAAAACGATAACCGACCCGGGATGTTCGACTTGTGGCACAGTCGGCACTTGCCGAGGGCTGAACGGCATGCTCCTGTCCGTGCCATGGCTGAGAACAACGAAGCACTGCTGTCTAGGGCTGAGCAAATCGCGCGTGAGATCGCGCGGTTGCTTGATGCAAACCTATCGTTGCGCCTATGGGATGGACAGGTTGTTCCGTTGGGCAAGAACGTAACAAGCGAGCTGTGCATTTCGATTTCGTCGCCCGGTGTGATTTCGTCACTGCTCCGCTGGCCGTCGCTCGATCGCCTGATTCGGCATTACGCGCTTGGCCAAATTGATCTGGAAGGCGGTACGCTACTGGATGTCGGGCGCGCGCTTGAGGCCTCCGGCGACGGCCGCAAACGCCTGAAAGGCATGAGTTATACCCGCCTCGCACGGCAACTCTGGCCGTTTCTTCTGGCACCGTCCGAACGTCCCGGGTCCGGGCGGAGTTATAGCGGCGACGAAGATGGCGGGGCGCGGAAACAAGCTGAAAACCGTGATTTCATTCAATTTCACTATGACGTCGGGAACGATTTTTATGCGCTATTTCTTGACCAGCAGCTGATCTACTCCTGCGCCTATTTCACGGAGCCGGACAATACGATCGACCAGGCTCAAGTCGACAAGCTGTCCCTGATTTGTCGAAAGCTGCGCCTGAAACCGGGTGATCGCTTTCTGGACATTGGCTGTGGGTGGGGCGCCCTCATACTTCATGCTGCCGAGCACTATGGCGTGACGGCCCACGGCATCACGCTCTCTGAAGCACAGTTGGCCGAAGCGCGCAGGCGCATCGCGGCCAAGGGGCTGAGTGAACAGGTCACGGTCGAGCTGCGGGATTATGCCGACATCAACGGCACGTACGACAAGATTGCGTCGGTCGGCATGTACGAGCATATCGGCATCGCGAACATTGATACGTACTTTCGCACCGTTCGCCGTGCGCTGGCCCCGGACGGCTTGTTTTTAAATCACGCCATCTCGCGACGGGCGAAACGGAAGCAACGCCGGTTTTCGGCTAGAGCCGAGCAGCGCGCATTACAGAAGTATATATTTCCAGGCGGCGAATTGGACGACATTGGCCACACCGTAGCGGCCATGGAACAAGCAGGCTTTGAAGTGCACGATGTCGAAGGGCTGCGCTGGCACTATGCGCGAACGACCGAGCTTTGGTGCCAACGGCTTCGATCGCGGCGCGACGAGGCGGTTGCGCTGGTTGGAGAGCAGACGTATCGAATCTGGCTGGCGTATCTGGCTGCCTGCTCGCTCGCGTTTGAGCGCGGCTCTGCTCGGATCTTCCAGACGCTTGCCTCGAAGTCCGCCAAGGGTCGGCCTCCGCTACCGGCAACGCGGGCCGACCTCTATCGTGACTGACGAGCTTGACCGCTCCGGTTATGGCTGATCGGCTGATCGGCTGATCCTGACCGGATGTCCACTTAACGGCCAAGGCTCATGAGCGAGCCGCCGACTACGGTGTGGACCAGTCGCCATGGGCCTGCGCTATCCAACACCACAATATCCGCTCTTTGGCCTGTCTCGATCGTGCCGCGATCGTCAAGCCTCGTAGCCGCTGCTGGATTCTGCGAGATCAGAGCCCAGGCCGCTTCAAACGACGTCACCCCGCGATCAACCAAATGTTCGGCGGCGTGCAACAGGCTCGGATAGTAGTAGTCCGATGCCAACACCGTGCATGTGCCGTCGCGGATGGCGTCTTCGGCGGTCATCGCACCTGTATGACTGCCGCCGCGAATGATGTTCGGACCGCCGAGGACAACGTGCTCGTGATGCGCGATCGCATCAGCCGCGACCTCAGCGGCAAGCGGAAACTCGCATACGCGCATGCCAAGGTCGCGGTTGACTACGCGCTCGCGCGTTGATCGCTCATCATGGGAAAGCAAAACAGCGCCGTGACGGTTGGCGAGCGCCGCGACCTCCCGGATCTTGGCTGGAACCTCCTCCGCATGTTCGGCAACCGCATCAACAGCGGCCAAATACTCAGCAGCCGTCAGGCCTGCGCGTTGCGCCCACTGATCGAGTTTGTCGTGGGTGCCGGACCTGACCTTTTCAATGGTCATCGTCGTGTGATCATTAAAGGCAACCGCGGGCGTGGGGTCTTCGCTCAACCAGATGGCAAGATCTTCAATCGCGTCGTGAGCGAATGTTTCCCAACGCAATTGAACGCGGTGATCCACGCGCAACTGCGGACGCATGGCCTTGAGCGCGCTCATAAAGCGGCGCCCGGCCGCCAGGCTCCGCGCACCCGGTTCCCATGACAAGGTCAGACCGTGAAACGCCGTCGTGATGCCATTGGTCAGAAGCTGCCGGTCAACAGAGCCCATCGCGATCGGAAATGCGATGTCGACCCTGGGCCGCGGATGCAGCTCGAGTTCGAAGGCATCGCCGTGGACATCGACAATGCCCGGCAGCACCCAATACCCCGTGCAATCGATGCGCGCGGCGTTGGCGAGCGGCGCCTCGACGATCCGGCCGTCGGCGACATGCACATCGCCGTACGTCGCCTCGCCGTGCGGTGTCAGCACGCGGCCGCCTGTCAGCGAAACCCCAGCGTTCATGATTGATCCCCCACCACTGAACCCGCGCAACAAGAGCCGCCGCCCTGCCGGGCGCGCCGGGATATAACCTACCTGTCAGAGAAGTGGAACAGCCGGACGGGGCGGATCACAATGGGAACATGGCGGGCATACAGCTGGCGCATCTGTCTTGGTCTTGTTGTCGCGGTCGGCGTCACAGTTGCCGCCATGCTGGCGTGGCGCACATACCAGGACATTCGATGGCACGCATCACTTCACGACCCGATGGTCAAGGTGCTGGAGCTTTCGCGGCATACACGTCAAGCCGGGCGGTCATTCCAGGAGTGTGAGACCTGCCCCGAGATGGTCGTTGTTCCCGCGGGGAGAGTCCTCATGGGCGCGTCCTGGCCGGACGACTTGAGCGCGCGCCCGCAATGGCGGGCCGTCGTTGCCGATGCCTTTGCAGTTTCGAAGCACGACATCACATTCGTCGAGTGAGACGCCTGCGTGGCCGTCGGCGCTTGCAGTTCGTACGCACCTTCCGATCACGGTTGGGGGCGCGATCGGAGAGCAGTCATCAATGTTCATTGGAGCGACGCCAAGGCCTACGCGTCATGGTTATCCGCCAAAACCGGCCGGATCTATCGCCTGTTGACCGAAGTTGCGTGGGAGTACGCCGCAAGAGCCGGCACCACTACCGCCTACGCCTGGGGCAATGCCGTCGACGAAGGTCAGGCAAATTGTGACGGCTGCGGCACCCAATGGGACAACGTAATGACGGCCCCTGTCGGTTCTTTTGCGCCCGACGCTTTCGGCCTCTTCGACATGCTCGGCAATGTCGGCGAATGGGTCGAAGACTGCTACAGAAATCGGTATGATGGCCGCTCAGGTGACAGCTTCGCCATCACGTATCCGGATTGCGAACGCGGTGTGCGCGGTGGGGCCTGGGCCGACACGCGCTTTGCCATGTTCTCGGCAGCACGCGGCTCCGCCAAACCGACACAGCGGGAAAGCACCATCGGGATCCGTCTTGCCAGAACGCTGAAATGGGAGTCAGATCAAACCCGTTAGGCGACTTCAGAAGCCGGAATTACGACTGAAACGCCTCGCTGCCAGAGCGACGACAATGGCCATGCGTGCCGTCTTCCATACCCGACTGGGACGGGACAAACCAAAGAGACAACCTGGCTTGCCACCAAAAGGGAAAACACCATGGCTGATGGTTTCCAATCCGATCTCTCCGGCCAGACCGCGTTGGTCACCGGCGCATCAAGCGGGCTGGGCGCTCACTTCGCCGGTGTTCTCGCGCGCAACGGCGCAACGGTCATTGTGGCCGCCCGCCGAATGGATCGGCTCGAAGCCCTGGTCGCCGAAATCGCATCAGAGGGCGGTCGTGCCGTTCCGCTCGCGCTCGATGTCACGGATGGGAACAACGTCAAGCAGGCCTTCGCGGAACGCTTCTCGGATGGCAACCGGCTCGACATCGTCGTCAATAACGCGGGCGTGCCGTCCGAAGGCCTTGCTGTTGACGTGAGCGATGCGCACTGGCGGCATGTGATCGACGTGAATCTCGACGGCGTGTTCCGGGTTGCGCGAGAGAGTGCGAAAGTCATGCAAGCGCATGGCGGCGGTGGCGCGATCATCAACATCGCCTCGATCCTCGGCCTTGGCGTCTTGAAAGGGCTTGCACCTTACGCGGCATCAAAGGCGGCGGTCATTCAACTCACAAAGGCCATGGCGCTCGAACTGGCGCGTGACGGCATCCGTGTGAACGCCCTGGCACCGGGCTACTTCGCGACGGAACTGAATGCCGAGTTCCTGGCGAGCGCGCCAGGCCAGAAGCTCATATCGCGCGTGCCGGTCAAGCGGTTCGGCCGCCTCGAAGATCTCGACGGGCCACTGTTGCTTCTGGCATCCGGTGCCAGCGCATTCATGACCGGCAGCGTCATCACAGTCGACGGCGGGCATTCGCTGTCGATGGGGTGAGCGTTGGGGAGGGGAGGTTGCGTGGTTGGGGTGCAACGCGGTGATGTGGCAAGACTCAGCGCCGAGTGGAACCAGCTCCGGCAGGACTGCACGAAGACCTACGCACAGCTCCACGCCTCCGCTAAGATGAAACGGACTTTGAGCGCCACGCCGAACCGCGGAGCCTCTATGACAGACTCAATGACATCGCCCGAAGAGGACAACAAGCGAGACAGAGAGCGGAACTAGCCCGCTGTTTGGAGCCGAATCCCAATTCGGGAAGTTGAACATGTTGCCTAGAGGTTGCTAGAATCGCACTTAGTGTTGTCCGAAATCGTCGGACGTCCTGCCTTTGAACCTCGACGGGAAAGATACTACCAGACATCTGTTCTGGCGCACGCTGCATCGGCCCGAAAACTTTTATTTAAGAGTTATTATGCCCTTAAATCCGGAAAAACTCAGATTAGGAGAAAGCTACACGCGGCGTAGCTTGTCGCAACTGCTCAATGAGCCCAACATAGCCACGAGCCGTGAGGGGCCCTACGTACGCGATAGGCAAAATTATGTGACTTTTTGTGACGCTTGATAAGTCGGATTTTAACCCAGACGCTGCTTATAATGATTACTTCGAGGATGGTCTGTTCTATTGGGAGAGCCAGAAGAAAAATACTCCTGAATCAAAAACCTTGCGTCGTTTGATGCATGCTGACTACATCCCGCTACTTTTTGTTCGTGAGAAGAGAAAAGTCAAAAGCAAAACTCAGCCGTTCTTCTACGCAGGTCGGTTGTTGGAGCCCGAGATCGACCCAGACAGCAATCAACCCGTGAAGTTTGCATTTCGACCTGTAGATTTAGATGAGACTGTCCCGGAGAGTTTGCTCCCAGTGGTTGCGTGGAAGCCCGCACCGGCTCGACGGCGCCCACCCGCACCTGAGTTTTCGCATCGGCTGTCAACCAAGCATCGTGGGCAAGGCATTCAGGCAAATCCACGCGTTCGCAAAGCTATTGAGTTGCATGCAATGGAGATTGCAAAGAAGTCGTATGAACAGGAAGGTTATAAGGTCCAGGATGTGTCATCCAGCCATCCTTACGACCTTCTCTGCAAGAAGCAATCAGCGGAACCCCGGCGGGTAGAGGTGAAAGGAACGACGAGTGGTCCCTGTCACATTAGTCTTACCTACTGCGAGGTGCGGGCCGCGCGACAGTGTGACTCAATCACTGATCTTTTCATTGTACACGACATTGAGATTGAGTTTGAACAGAGCCGCATGACTGCGCGGAGGGGAGTAGTATGCCTGATTCGAAACTGGGTGCCCGAGGATGCTGACCTGCAACCAACGCAGTATCGCTATCGCGTGCAGCACGATCGCAGCGCCAATCGGTACGATACTCTTGTCCCATAAGGCGGCGTTTTCTGTTATCCAGCATCTGCGGCGCTGACGTCTGCTGCCGGTGCACAAGCGACGTCTCGCTCTCGAGCACGACGGCAACGCAGCAGACCTGCGCCCTTGCGTTGATCTCAGAGTGGAGAGATCATTCTAAGCCAATGAAACCATTGGCGCACCGGGGAAGATTCGAACTCCCGACCCCCAGATTCGTAGTCTGGTGCTCTATCCAGCTGAGCTACCGGTGCGTGTGCCGCAAATGGCAGGAAGAACGCGTCTTCTAGAGCGGCTCTGCGTTGATTGCAAGGGGCAATGACTGCCTTGCAACGCAAATCTGTGGTGTGCCACCCTATCGCATTTCAGGTTTTGTTGGAACCATCCCACACCCGCTCCCAGCGATCCATGAAATTGTCCCGTTGAACGGGGGTGTGGGCCGGCGAAGTGACTCCCGCATATGGCTGCAATAATCTAACGCGTATGCAGCGCCCGCAGGGCCTTGATTGCACGGTCAAGGTGAAGACGGGCTTCGTCGTCATCAGCCTCGGCCAGTGCTTTCTCCGTCGCGGCAATCTCGTCTTCCAAGTGCCGCGGGTCGGCTTCGTCGGCGACGATGGCATGCTCGACAAGGACGGACAGACTGTCCGGTGTCACCTCGGCGAAACCACCCTTGACGTAAATGCTCTTCTTGCTGTCCGGCAGGGTGGCGTGGATGACGCCGGGCATCAGGCTGGCAACCACCGGCGCATGGCCAGCCAGAACCGTGAAATCACCTTCCGTGCCGGACATGGCCACTTCCTCGGCGTCGCCGGAGAACAGAACCCGCTCCGGGCTGATCAACTCGAACTTGAATGTGCCGGCACTCGCCATGGTGGTCTGAACTCCCGTTCCGGTTCCTGTCGCCGCATTACAGTCAGGCGGCTCGGCCCCCTATTGCTCGGGACCGTCCAGTTTCCTCATCACTTCATCTGCATCCTGAAGCTTTGTGCCGCAGAACGGACAAAAGAACACAGGGTGCTCCACGATTCCGGCCTCGTCGTCGTCATCTTCAATAATGCTGCCGACGGCCATGTAAAGGATCCCATCGTCGCCAACTGCGATCAAAGGATCAAACTCCTCTTCGGCCATGGCGCCCGCAAGTGTGTCACAGCATGTGCCAAAGCCGTGGGATGTCGCGGTGATCATGGCCACTCCCCTTTCTGCTGCGTTGTCTGTGTTATCCAGCTCGCGCAGCCGTGTTGGAATTGATGCGCCGGACGACTCGCGACGCGCCAGTATCACCGATGCGTGGTTTGGTGCCCACGTCAAGCCGCTTCGGCCAAAGCCTCCGCCTTCGCGATCGCTTCGTCGATCGAGCCAACCATGTAGAACGCCTGCTCAGGCAGGTGATCGTACTCGCCGGCGACGAGGCCCTTGAAGCCCTTGATCGTATCTGCCAGGTCGACAAGCTTGCCCGGCGAACCGGTGAAGACCTCGGCGACAAAGAACGGCTGAGACAGGAAACGCTCAACCTTCCGCGCGCGCGCGACCGTCAGCTTGTCTTCTTCCGACAGCTCGTCCATGCCGAGAATCGCAATGATATCCTGCAGCGCCTTGTAACGTTGCAAGGTCGCCTGGACGTCACGTGCCACCTGGTAATGCTCTTCGCCGACAATACGCGGATCGAGCATACGCGACGTTGAATCGAGCGGGTCCACGGCCGGATAGATGCCCTTTTCCGCAATCGAACGGTTGAGAACCGTGGTCGCATCCAAGTGAGCGAACGTTGATGCGGGGGCCGGATCGGTCAAGTCGTCAGCCGGAACGTAAACGGCCTGAACGGACGTAATCGAGCCCTTGGTTGTCGTCGTAATCCGCTCTTGCAGCGCGCCCATGTCGGTGCCGAGCGTTGGCTGATAGCCCACGGCGGACGGAATACGACCCAGCAGCGCCGACACCTCGGAACCAGCTTGCGTAAAGCGGAAAATGTTGTCGACAAAGAACAACACGTCCTGACCCTGGTCCCGGAAATGTTCCGCCACCGTCAAACCGGTCAATCCGACACGCGCCCGCGCGCCTGGCGGCTCGTTCATCTGGCCGTAGACCAGCGCGCACTTGGAGCCTTCACCACCAGCGAGCTTGTTCACGCCCGAGTCGATCATCTCATGATAGAGGTCGTTGCCCTCGCGCGTACGCTCGCCGACGCCTGCGAACACCGAGTAGCCGCCGTGCGCCTTCGCGATGTTGTTGATCAACTCCATAATCAACACGGTCTTGCCGACCCCAGCGCCACCGAACAGGCCGATCTTGCCGCCTTTGGAATATGGCGCGAGAAGGTCGACAACCTTGATGCCGGTCACGAGAATTTCGGACTCCGTCGACTGCTCGACGTATTCGGGTGCCGGCTGATGGATCGGCCGGACCTGATTGTGGGCGACAGGGCCGGCTTCATCGACCGGGTCACCAATCACGTTGATGATCCGTCCAAGCGTTCCGTCACCGACCGGAACCGCGATCGGTTGGCCCGTGTCCCGTACGTCCTGGCCGCGCACCAAGCCTTCCGTCGAGTCCATCGAAATGGCGCGGATTGTGTTCTCGCCGAGGTGCTGCGCGACCTCCAACACGAGCCGGCCGGTCGGGTTGTCTTTCGACTTGGCGGACTCGTTGATTGTCTCAAGCGAATTCAAAATGGCAGGCAGTTCGCCGTTGAACTGTACGTCGACGACGGCGCCCATCACCTGGCGGATTTGTCCTACTGCGTGCTCGGTCATGTCTCGTCTTCCCAGTCTGCGATCTTGCGGGGCGGACGCCCTGGCGGCTTTCGTCCTCATTCCGTCAGCGGCCCGAACGTAGCGGGCCTTAAACGGCTTCGGCGCCCGAGATAATCTCGATGAGTTCCTTGGTAATTTGCGCCTGGCGGGCACGGTTATAGTTCAGCGTGAGCCGGTTGATCATGTCGCCTGCGTTCCGCGTGGCGTTGTCCATTGCCGTCATCCGTGCGCCTTGTTCCGACGCGGCATTCTCCAACAGGCCACGATAAACCTGGGTCGAGATGTTGCGGCGGAGAAGGAAGTTCAACAACTCCTCCTCTTCCGGCTCGTATTCGTAGACGGCACCGGCGGATTGTTTGGCTGTTGCTTCGGCGTTCGCCTCATCATCGTCCGGAAGCGATGCCGGGATCAGCTGAAGCCCTTGCGGGACCTGCGCGATGACGGACTTAAACTCCGAGTAGTAAATCGTGCCGACGTCGAACTCGCCAGCTTCGAACATCGACAGGATCCTGTTGCCGATGGCTTCCGCATTGGCAAAACCGATCTGTTTTACGTCACGGAAGTCGATGTTCTCAACAATCAGGTCATCAAGGTCGCGACGGAGCAAGTCGTACCCTTTGCGACCTGCACAGAATACTTTGACGGTCTTGTTCTCAGCCCGCAAACGCACGATGTCCTGGCGGGCACGCCGTACGATGCTTGAGTTGAACGCGCCGCAAAGCCCGCGCTCCGCCGTCATAACAACGAGAAGATGTACGTCGTCCTTGCCGGTTCCGACAAGCAGCGGCGACGCCCCGGTCTTGACCGGAAGTGCCCGGTTCAAGTTGCCGAGAATGGTATTCATGCGTTCGGTGTAGGGCCGCGATTCCGTCGCGGCCTGCTGGGCACGCCGAAGCTTGGCCGCGGCGACCATCTGCATGGCCTGCGTGATCTTTCGTGTGGCCTTAACCGACGAGATCCGGTTTCGGAGGTCCTTCAAGCTTGGCATGGTGCGTCGACCTGCTGTTCCAGTCGTTTATCTAGGAATGCTACGGATCAGCTGGTCGCCTCAGTCCCGCCGGACGACGCTGCGAAGTTTGCCGAGAACGAGTCGAGCGCCTCAGTCAGACGCTTTTCGGTATCATCCGATAGAGCTTTGTCGTTGCGAATGGCATCGAGAATGTCGCTGCCGGTCGAACGCATGTGACGCAGGAACGCTTCCTCAAACTTGCCGATGTCATCGACCGGAAGCTTGTCGAGATAACCGCGTGTGCCCGCGAAGATCACCGCAACCTGCTCTTCCGTTTTGAGTGGCGAGAATTGTGGCTGCTTGAGCAGCTCCGTCAGCCGTGCGCCACGTGCGAGCAGGCGTTGGGTGGCGGCATCCAGGTCAGAACCGAACTGAGCAAACGCAGCCATTTCGCGATACTGCGCCAGCTCGCCTTTGATCTTGCCGGCAACCTGCTTCATGGCTTTGATCTGCGCCGACGATCCCACGCGGGATACGGACAAGCCGACGTTCACGGCAGGGCGGATCCCTTGGTAGAACAGATCCGTTTCGAGGAAGATCTGCCCATCGGTAATGGAAATGACGTTCGTCGGGATATAGGCCGACACGTCGTTTGCCTGCGTTTCAATAACCGGGAGAGCCGTGAGCGAGCCGAGGCCATTGTCTTCGTTGAGCTTCGCCGCGCGCTCCAACAGCCGCGAGTGCAAATAGAAGACGTCTCCAGGATACGCTTCGCGGCCCGGCGGACGACGGAGAAGCAACGACATCTGCCGGTAAGCGACAGCCTGCTTCGACAGATCGTCGTACCCAATCACCGCGTGCATGCCGTTGTCGCGGAAGTACTCGCCCATCGCACATCCCGTGAATGGGGCAAGGTACTGCATCGGGGCCGGATCGGACGCCGTGGCAGCCACAACAATGGAATACTCAAGCGCGCCGTTTTCTTCGAGAACCTTCACGAACTGCGCAACGGTCGAGCGCTTCTGTCCAACAGCGACGTAGACGCAATACAGCTTCTGAGCCTCGTCATCGCCCTGGTTGAGCGGCTTTTGGTTCAGGAACGTGTCAAGAACGATTGCGGTCTTTCCGGTCTGGCGATCGCCAATGATCAACTCGCGTTGGCCACGACCAATCGGGATCAGAGCATCGATGGCCTTGAGGCCTGTCGACATCGGCTCGTGCACAGATTTGCGCGGAAGAATGCCGGGCGCTTTGACGTCAACACGGCGCATCTCGGCGTTTTCGATCGGCCCCTTACCATCAAGCGGGTTGCCGAGGCCGTCGACAACGCGGCCCAACAGGCCCTTACCAACCGGGACTTCAACGATCGCGCCCGTTCGCTTGACCGTGTCACCTTCCTTGATCGCGCGGTCGTCGCCGAAAATCACGACACCGACGTTGTCCGCTTCCAAGTTCAGCGCCATTCCGCGCACGCCGCCGGGAAACTCAACCATTTCACCGGCGCGGACGTTGTCGAGGCCATATACGCGGGCGATGCCGTCTCCAACCGACAGCACCTGACCGATTTCGGATACCTCGGCTTCCTGTCCGAAGTTCTTGATCTGATCCTTGAGAATTGAGGAGATCTCAGCGGCGCGGATATCCATCAGCCAACCTCTTTCATGCGCATCTTAAGCGTTGCAAGCTTTGTACGGAGTGAAGAATCTATCATCCGGCTGCCAACCTTGATGACCAGGCCACCTAGCAAACTCGGATCGACCGTTGTGTTGAGTTGTATATCGCGACCGATTGCAACCCGCAGCCGCTCGGCCAGCGTCTGGCGCTGCTCATCCGTCAGCGGGGCTGCAGACGTCACATCAGCCTCGACCTCACCGCGTGCCTGTGCAGCCAACTTGCGGAACACAGAGATCATGTCCGCCAGCGCAAAAAGGCGTCGATTTCGGGCGATGAGTTTCACGAAATTTGCGGCTAAGCCGCTGATGCCGGCATGATCCATTATGGCCGATATTGCGGCAATCTGTTCGTCTGCTGAGTAAATCGGGCTTCGAACGAGGCGTGTAAAATCCTCGCTGTCGTCAAGCAACGCCTGCAAGTCCGTCAAATGTTGCTCAACTTCGTCAATACGGTTCTCGTCCTTAGCCAGCTCGAACAGGGCCGAGGCATAACGCCCTGGCACCGTCGCCGTGTTCGCTTCGTCGGTCGCCACGAGGCAGACTCTCTGGTTGATTGCCGCAAGACTTCGAGGTGGAGCACCCGAATTCCAGCGCAGTGAATGAGGTTTGCGCGCCACAAACCCGCAGCAAGGCCGCGGATCACAGGCAGTAAAGCGGGGGCTGCGTACCATGCCGTGAGCGCGTCATCAACTGGCCACGCGCACACCGGCTGCGGCATTTGGCCAACAGCCGAGCCAGCGCGGCGCATCAGCTTAGCTGACAGGGCGCAAATAGACGTCAATGTGGGGCCTGTAAATCCCGCGTCGGGTCTGCGTTTGCCGGCTCGGAATGCTGGCGATTCCCAAGCTAACCGCGCTTCGTCACCACGGCAGCGCCAGCTGTCAGTGTCTTGTGGACGGGGCACTTATCGGCGATTTCGATCAGCTTGTCCGAGATCTCCTGCGGCAACTCGCCATCGACGTGAATGGTGCGCTCGAAGCGGTCAATCTTGCCGGAGCGGCCTTCGGCGACCGCGCCGCAGTCCTCACAATGGCCGGCCGGG
>JBCCOV010000023.1:0-37731 GCA_039039985.1 Pseudomonadota bacterium
AACAAGCAGCGAGGAATGGTTCCACGTCGCGGCGCACATCACAATCGCGCGCACATGCGCGTCCTATCACGACAGTTCTCGGACAAAAAGCATCAACGGCTGGCTCGTCGTCCGAGCTGCAGCCAGCCCAAGGCACGGCCATCAATCACGATCAGAGCCGAACCGATGATCAGGCCTCCCAAGATGTGTCGCGGAAGCAGGATTTCGTCCAGGACGAGCGTTCCGAGGGCGACAGCGCTGACCGGAATCAAGAGCGTGACAAGCATCACATTGGCGGTGCCAGACACTGAGGCGATGTGGAAGAACACCAGATAGGCGATTGCCGTCGACGGAATGGCAAGACCGATCACCGCAGCGACGACTTCGAGCGAGGGCAGATCCATCGTCCAGGGCTGGTCGATTGCGAGCGCAAGAGGTGCCAGCAGGATCGTCGAGCACGTCAGCTGCCCGACCGAACTCACAAGCGGCGGCACAGCGCGCAGCCGGCGTCCCCAAACTGCGGAGCAGCCATACGAGAACGTGGCAAGCAGGATCAGAAGCATGCCCTGCAGGTTCATTGTCGCGCCTTCGAGGGCGGCTGGCCCCACAAGAACGGCAACGCCAAGCGCACCAATCAAAACCCCAACCAAACGATTGGGAGTCAAAGGATCATCCCGCGTAAAAAAGTGCAGAAGCAACACAGACCATAGCGGAGTCGTGCCGTTCAAGACGGACGCCAGTCCACTAGAGATTGTCTGTTGTCCAGCAACAATCGCCGTAAACGGGATAACATTGTTAAGGAGAGACATGCCAGCAAACGCTGACCACGCTGAGAGCGTCCACGGCATTGCCGTCCGGCCCATGCTCAGCACAATCCAGAGGAATGCTGCACCGAGCCCAACCCGTGCCAGCACAAGCGTCAGGGGCGGCAACTCCCGCACGGCAACGCCGATGAAGAAGAACGCTCCACCCCAGAGGATTGAAAGCAGGATCAGCCAAAGCCATTGCGCGCGCGACATGTCAGGACCCACAAACTCCGTTTTCAGACGATCTCCGACATGACGGAGTTCGAACCGCGCGGCCACCCGAAACCTGCGGGGATGGGTTACTGGTGGCGGCCCCCGACTGCGCGATCACACTTCGCTAAAGCTTTCGTGCCAAAAAGCACTGTTACCGTGCGGAGTAAAAGAGTGCTCAGGTCTCTGATAGTCACGAAAGCGTCCAGCGCTGGCGAATCGGGCGCCGTGTGCGATCAACGGCCTCTGCCTCGCGCCGAATGGTTGACCGCGGTGCGTTGTGCGCGGCCGCTGCCCGACGAGATCCATTTGCTGGAGTTCGTGGAACGGGATCACCTGGGCGCCTTGCTGAATGCCGTTGCCTACGCAGCGGTTGCAACACTTGCGCTGGCACTGGTCTTTGAGCTGGGCTGGCATGGCCGGTTTTTGATTGCGGCGATTTGCTTCGGCGGCGTCGCGCTCATGGCGCTATCGGATACATTTGTGATCAAGACCGTGCGCTACTACCGCCTTGAGACACGGGTCAACGGCGCAACATTCACGTATGTGACGCCGGACCTGGAAGACGCGCGCCAAACCTTGGCGGCAGCGCGGGGAGACTTGATGTCCATCGCAGACTGACGCAGGGTCCGCCGCAAACTCATCTCGAGCCGCGGAAACTCGTATGTCAGCTCCTTCTTCCTCCTCCCCGGTCGTTCGGTTCGCTCCGAGCCCGACCGGTCGGATCCACATCGGCAACGTGCGTACGGCCGTGCTGAACTGGCTGTTCGCTCGGCGCGAAGGCGGGACCTTGATCCTGCGCTTTGATGATACCGACACGGAGCGCGCGCGCGCAGAGTTCGCAGAAGCGATCACCACCGATTTAACGTGGCTTGGATTGACGTGGGATCGCATCGCACGTCAGTCGGAGCGGACCGAGCTTTATGATCGCGCAGCAGAGACGTTGAAACGCGATGGTCGGCTTTACCCGTGCTATGAGACGCCGGAGGAGATTGAGCGTCGCCGCCGTCTTCAGCGCGCGCGCGGGCTGCCGCCGATTTACGACCGCGCCAGTCTCAAGCTGACGGACGCCGAACGCGAGGCCATGGAACGCGAAGGCCGGGTGCCGCACTGGCGTTTCCGCTTGAACAATTCTGGGGATGATCCGGCCGGCCAGCCAGAGTCCACGCCCATCGCCTGGGATGATCTGATACGCGGCCATCAAACCGTTGACCTTGGCGCGTTGTCCGATCCTGTCATGATCCGCGCGGACGGCTCATACCTCTATACCTTTACCAGCGTCGTCGATGACGCGGACATGGGCGTCACCCACATCATTCGCGGTGAAGATCACGTCACGAATACCGGCGTCCAGCTCCAGCTGTTTGAGGCGCTGGGTGCCGACGCCCCACAGTTTGCACACCACAGCCTGCTCGTCGGCGCCGAAGGGCAGGCCCTGTCGAAACGGCTTGGTGATCTCGCGATCGCAGCCCTGCGAGATGAGGGGCTCGAACCGCAAGCAGTCACCAGTCACGCTGCGCTCGTTGGCACATCGGATGCGATCGAGCCCGTCATGAACCCGGACGACTTGGCCGCGCGCTTTGCGTTCGAGAAGATTTCACGGTCGCCAGCCCGGTTTGATCAACGCGAACTCGCCCAGCTCAATGCGCGCCTGCTGCAGGCCTTGGACTTTGAATCAGTGCAGGAGCGACTGACGGACCTCGGCATCGCAGGCGGCGCACCGTTCTGGCGTGCCGTGCGCGGCAATATTGGCGTCCTCCGTGACGCGCAGGCGTGGTGGACCGTCGTCTCGCAACCCCTGACACCGGACATCGAGGATGCTGCGTTCTGTACGCGCGCGGCTGAGCTGCTGCCAGATGGGCCGGTCACCGATGAGACGTGGGGGGAATGGACGCGCATCATCAAGGCTGAAACCGGCGCGAAAGGGAAAGCTCTGTTTATGCCGCTGCGCAAGGCGTTGACGGCGCAGACACGCGGCCCGGAACTCCAGCCCCTGCTGCCGTTCATGGGGCGCGAGCGCATCGTCGGTCGCTTGTCGGGTGAAACAGTTTAGGATTGCCAATACATGTGAGTGGCCGGACTCCGGTGGATTTCCGCTAGCCGTCTACGTCTCAACGGCTGATCCCTCCCAAGCCACCGCGAGGCGGGCGAAGGCTGCCACATCCAGATCTTGAGCACGCGCCTGAGGGTCCAGTCCGGCCTTTTCGATCAACAGCTCCGGCATCGATGACAGCTGCTTGAGACTGGTCCGAAGCATCTTGCGCCGCTGACCAAACGCGGCTGCCGTGACTTGGCCAAGAGCGCCAACCGAACAGGCCGGCTCCGGGGCCTGCCGCGGTTCAAAAACAACAACGGCAGATGCAACTTTGGGCGGCGGCGTAAACGCTTCCGGCTTCAGGTTGAATGCGCGATTGACATGGCAGCGCCATTGAGAAATCACGGCCAGCCGGCCATAGGCCTTCGACCCCGGTGCCGCAACAATGCGATCAGCAACTTCCCGCTGAAACATCAGCACCATCCGATCAAACCACGGCGGCCACGGATCCGTTTCCAACCAGTCAATCAACAGGCGTGTTGCGATGCCGTAGGGCAGGTTTGCTGCGATGAGACAGGGGCCGTCCAAACCCGACGACACAGCGCGCCAATCCAGCTCAAGAGCATCGCCCAGCTGCACGGTCATCCGACTTGGCCAGGCACTGCTGATTTGCGCCAATGCCGGCAGGCAGCGCTCATCGCGTTCGATGCAGACGACGTGCTTCGCGCCTTCACTCAAAAGGGCTCGCGTCAAGCCGCCGGGACCGGGACCGATCTCAACCACGTTGTAGCGCGTCAAGTCACCACCGCATCGTGCAATGCGCCGCGTGAGGTTGAGATCGAGAATAAAGTTCTGGCCCAGGCTCTTTTTGGCCGACAGCGACAATTCGCGGATGACGTCGCGCAGAGGCGGCAGCTCGTCCGGCCCTGTGACCGGCACAAGTTGCGGGGGCTCCGGACGGCTCATTGTTTCATCGCTCGGCGGCGATTAGCGGCCAGTTCCGCGGCCATGTTCAAGGCTGCGATCAAGCTGTCCGGTGATGCCGTGCCGGATCCCGCAATATCAAAGGCCGTGCCGTGGTCCGGAGATGTCCGCACGAACGGCAACCCAAGCGTCACATTGACGGCGCGATCAAAGGCAATCGTCTTAATCGGGATCAGCGCCTGGTCGTGATACATGGCAATCGCCACGTCGTATGTGGTCCGCGCCTTGTCATGAAACAGCGTGTCTGCCGGCAAAGGCCCGCGGATGTCGACGCCCTCGGCACGCAGCTTCGCGACAACGGGTGCAATGATATCTCGCTCTTCGTGCCCAAGCGATCCATGCTCGCCGGCGTGCGGGTTCAGGCCGGCGAGCACGAGGCGCGGGTTCGGGCACGCAAAGCTCTTCGCCATGTCTCGCGCGACAATTCGGCAGGTTTTGAGCAACAACGCACGTGACAGCAGGCCCGGAACCGCCGTAACCGGCACATGGACGGTTGCCGGCACGACGCGCAAACTGGGCGCGGCCAACATCATGACAGGGTGCGGCGGCTCGGAGTCCGGGCCCAACACACCACTTTCGGCGGTCAATTCAGCCAGAAACTCGGTATGGCCCGGATGATCGAAGCCGGCACTGTAGAGAACGTGCTTTGCGATTGGATTGGTGACCAGCGCGGATGCCTCACCCGACATCACGCGTTCTGCGCCGATCCGGACCGCTTCGATCACACCGGCAGCGTGCGTTGCATCCGGCTGGCCCGGCGTTACCGGAGCGGTCGTGCCGTTATCCAGAATTGGCAGCGCATGCGCAAACGTTGCCGCGGCCTCGCCGGCATGACCTATCGACGCGATTGGAATGTTGAGGCCGAGGCGGTCAACACGATCCGCAATCAATTGTGCGGAACCGACGACACAAAAGCTGAACGCGGCGTTCTCGCGTAAAGATTGCCAAGCCAAGGCCGTAATGTCGGGGCCGATACCTGCAGGATCCCCTTGAGTCAGGACAAGCGGGGGTACCTGCGTCTTCATAGGCTTAAGGTCCAGACTTCTCGGCGGCCGACGGCCGCGTCGTCAACGGCGCTCGATATGCGCGTCCCGCTTCAAGTCGGCAAGATGCCGCCGCGCCAGAATCCCAAGTTCTTTCTGTTGCAGCGTCTGACGCGCTTGCCGCATCCGTTTCGGGTCCCGATTGGATACCGTCTTGCCGCAGACAGCATACAAGACAATACCCGATCTCTCGACACTCGGCGGCAGCATCTCATTCGTGTTCGCAGCCAAAACCATGCTGCGCGTCGGCTCGGCAATCTTATTGCTATCGACCCCACCTAAGTCCTTGAACTGCGCACCCGGCACCCCGGACGCCAACGACGCCGTGGACGAACATCCCTTAAAGCGACGACGCAGATCCTCGGCGGTCCGGAACCGCTGTGTCATGGTCTTTTGATCGAGAGACTTCGGCACACGAAATGTAATCTTGTGCAGCTTCAGCCGCTCCGAACTTTGAGACGGTTGCTCACCCAGGAACTCGTCGACCTGACGCGCATTGACGGACACGAGGCGGCTGAACCGCCGGCTGACGACCATCGACCAAGCGGCATTCGCGCGAAACCGCGCTTTCATCGCTGCCGGGTTGACGCCGGTTGAGCGTATGCGTGCCGCGAACTGTTTCGCTGTGAGCTTATTGTTCTTTGCCACGCCGGCGAAGATCGACTCGACCCGCGCGTTATCAATTTTGATATTCAGGCGCTTCGCGGCTTGCAGCTTCAAACGCTCTTCGATCAGCTCCGTCTCAGCCTTCTTGCGCAGGCCCGGAAGCACGCTGCTGCGCGCCGACGACAGTGCGCGCTTTTGCAGACTTTGCGCATACGCCCGCTTCCGTCGGTCGAAGATCGCAATAATCTCGTCTCGGGATTTCCCGCGGTTCGCCTGCAGAACCTCCTGAAAGATCGACTTCAGCCGTGCGTTGACCTTCGGATTTCGGATCAAGCTTGCGAAGGCCTTCTTCGCCCGATCTGTGACGTTGACCCGCATGGCCAACAACTTGGCCCGCTCGTCGATCTCATAGTTTGTGATCGGGTCGTCGTTCACCAATAAGACGATTTTGTGCGGCGAACGCCGTCCGCTGCCGGGTCCACGCCCCGTCGGTGCGCGTGTTGGCGGACGCCGCGCAGACTTTGGCCGCGGCTTCGCCTGCGGCTTTCTGCGCGTAACGGCCGGCTTCTTCGGTTCCTCAGGTGTCGCCTTCTCGGGCTCAGGGCTGGATGACGGCGGCACCGTCACAATCAGACCCGGCAATGAACTCGTCTGTGCGCTGGCCACACCAAGGCTGACCGGCGACATCAAGACGGCGGTGACGATCCCAAAGTAAGTAGCTCGAGCGACTGATGCTTGCATGTTCCGACTTGTCGTAGTGCTTGCGATCTGACTCGAAACCGAGCCGCAGCTTATGCGCACTAGAATTCAGGATTCCATGTGGCGCAACCCCTGTCCGGATAAGCGAGGCTAAGCGCGACCCTGTGCAACAATAGCACCCACCATCAGTGTGGGTCGCCTACGTCCTCCGCCCAGCACACTATACAACGATACGCTGGACGGCTACTAGCTGTCAGTGCCCAGACCGAAATCTGACAAGCTGGACTTCGCCTGGAACTGACCGAGGTGTTTCAAATCGAAGCGGATCATCACGGTCTGATCGTTCTCGATGTCACTTTCCGCCTCGTCCAGGTTGGTCGATGTGTACGAGACGGACAAGACGAAGCATTCATCGGCATAGGTAATGGAGTACGACTCGGCCAGACGGAAGCTGCGGTCAATATCGTAACGCATGCCGACCGCGACTTTCCAATTCGTCGTCAACTGCAGGCCGACGTTCGCGACAAGTTCCTGCTGAGATCCAATGCGGTCATCGTCCGTCGCCGTCGATGACAATTCGTTCGCGTTCGCCAGCTCTTCGCTGATATACGCGTACGTCGCCGAGGCGAATGCCGGACCGTAAGAGGCTCGCGTGAAGATATCCGCACGTTCCAGGCTCAGGTCACCTTCATCGAACCGCGCCTGTCCGGTAAGCGAGAACACGCGCGACGGAGACAGGTAGACGCCAACAACGTAGTCCGAACGATCGCTCTCAAGACCGTTCGACTGCGTAATGCCGGGTTCCGTATCGCCGTCGTTGGTGACCACGGTGCCGGTATCGGCAAATGCATTTCGCCCGTCGATCCGGAAGCTCTGCCCGGCGAGAAGACGCCCATACCCGCCGGAGTCCAACTGGAACGTGTACTGGATGCCGACGTTTGCGCGCGAGCCGACTTCTGTCCGGTCATAGCCCGAGAACTTGTCAATTTCGAACAGGTTCGTCGTGTCAAAGACCACGCTGCGTGCATCTTCGTTGGGCAAATCAACTTCGTCGTCATCCGAAGACGTCCGGAAGATGACCTGGCCCAGCGGCTCAATCACGTGCGACGCGTTCGCGGTCCGTGCCACCCAGGGATAGGCCGCCAGAATGCCGGCAGAGGCTGTGCCGCGCACAACGGTATCGCTATCCGAAAGTGCCGTACTCGCATTCACGACGTCGTCAACAATGAAGGCGTCAGCGCGCAGATTCGCAAACGGCGTATACGTGATGCCGATGCTATCCATCAGCTTCCGGCGCCACGTCACATCCGCGCTGATGCGGTTGTGGCTGGAATTCAGATCGCCGCTGTCGATGGCTTCCCCAGACCGCGAAAGGCTCAAGGCGTTCACGTTCCAACTCAGCTCACCGCCCAAAACGGGCTGACCGACAATGTAATTCCAGTCGATAACCGGGTGTACGCGGCTTTCCGACGTTGATGTCTCGTTCAGCTGCAGCCCGCCAAACTGATAACCGAGGACGGAGAAGTAATTGCGTTCGCTCTGGCCGATCAGGTACGCCGAGTTGACCCGATCCGTAATCAGAATGCTGTCAAATTTGTAGAAGCGGCGGAACGTATCGTCGCTTTCGACCGTCACATCCCACCCGAACCGCCACCACGAGGATAGCGAGAACGCTCCGCGCGTTTCGATCGTACCTCGCAAACCGTCCAAGTCGGACGTATCATCCGTATCGTCAGGCAAATCGTCGGCGTCTTGGTCGATCGCGGCGAACTTGATCTCGTACGAGCCTGTGATGCCACCGACAGCCAGCCGCTGCCGCCACGTGCCCTGCCACATGATCCCTTGCTCGGTCATGTACCGCGGGTTGAATGTGAAATCGTAGCTCTCAGACAACGCGAAATAATACGGGATGGTGACACTGAAGCCGCGAGTCGACGACGAGTCATATTCGGGCTGCAGGAAGCCGGATTTGCGCTTAACCGACGGATCCGCGTGCTGGAAGTACGGCACATACAGGATCGGCGTTCCAAACACCTCAAACTGAACGTCTTCGTAACTGATCGTCCCGTCTGCCTGATTGTGAATGACACGGCTTGCCGCAATACACCATAGCGGCGGCGTCGAGCCGTCCGTGCGGCACGGCGTAAACTTACCATCCTCGAATTCGTTGACGCTGCCATCCCGGCGGATTGCCCGCCGCGCCGTTATCCGCGTGTTATCCGATGTCCGGACACTGAGCGCTTCGACGAAGCCATCTCGGAAGTCATCTGTCAGTGTCAAACGTTCGCCGCGCGTGACCGTGCCGTTGGGCTCTTTCAGCTGGACGTTGCCGATGGCGGTCAGTGTACCGGCGGCCTGATCGTAAACGACCTCGTCCGCGCGCAACACGCGATTGTTGTACGAGATGACGACGTTGCCACGGGCCGTAACCTTACGCCCAGCGCTGTCATAAATCAGCTCGTCACCTTCAAGATTGAGCGGCTGATTGGTATCGGCGCCGATCGCAAGCGTGCTGGTCAAAAAACCGGCAGGACCGCGCGTTGCTGGTGGCGACGCGCTCTCAGTCGTGGACGTTGTCGGATCATCTTGCGCGTGCGCCGGGGCGCCATACAGCTGACCACCGCACACACCCAGTGCGGCCGCAAGCCCAGCGACAAGGAATTTAGGAGCCTGACGCATCCAACCTAACCGTCCTCTTGATGTAGCAACACTGTTGACGTCAACAGCAACGCCACACCGACCGGGACCCAAACTGCCGCCCAAGGCGCGAGAACCCCCGCCGCTCCCATTTGCCGAGAGACCTCAGCCATCATGAAGAAGCCGAACGCGCCCCCCAAACCGAGTAAAATCATAGACTGAATGCCCCCCGATCGAAATGACCGCAACGACACAGTCGTTCCCAAAAGGACCATCGCTATCAACAGGAACGGACGTGACAGCAGAAGGTGATACTGAACCAGATACTGATTCGAAGAAAGTCCAGCCTTTTCAGCGACTTCGATCAGACCTGGCAGCTCCCAGAACGACAGTGAAATGACGGTTCCGACCGCGTCTCGAACGCGCTCGGGCGTTAGGTACGTACTGAGCTGGTAGGTCTGGAATTGGACAGGCTGATGACCCGGCCGCGTGAGCCATCCGTTTTCGATGTTCCAGTAGCCATTTCGCAACCGTGCCGCCGACCCGCTGATCCGTTCCGCGAACCCTCCGGTCTTGTGGAAGCGGAACGCCGTTACCCCCGTGAGAACCAGTCCACCTTCGGTAATCGCCGCGGCATGCAGTGCCGATGGGCCGTCTCGACCGTCCTGGCGAAACCATGAGCGCCGGCCTGAGGCCCCGAGAAACGTGGACTCACGGCCGTAATACTGCGCAAACAGCGCTTCCGATTGCGCCCGCGCATAGGCGGCCATGGGGTTGTAAACGGTCACGCTGAACAAACCGAGCACAAAGGCGACGAGAACACCGGGGCGCGCAAACTGCCAAACGCTCATACCGCCGGCCCGCATGACGGCCAGTTCGCTCTTCCGGTTGAGCTGGAGGAGGGTCGAAATCGTTCCGACAAGGACCGCGAACGTCAGCAGCAGTTCCGCATAGGCTGGGAGGCGCAACAGGGTTAACAGCACCACGCCCCACAACGTCACGCCGCCGCCATATTTGCCGGACTGCCGCAACATCTCGATGAAGTCGATCATGAAGACCAGCAGGCAGCACAGCGCGAACACGCCAAAGATTGAGACCAGAAACCGCTTGGCGAGATACCAGGGCAGCGTGACACGGCCGAACATCCGCTATTCCCCCGGTTGACGGCGCGCAAACGGCGCGAATAGGCGTCTGCGAAACCCGCTGACAATGTCCTCGATCTGCCAGGACAGCCGGCGGCGCCATTCCGGCGTTGGACGCGGGCGTTCGTTGCGGTTGATTGCGAGGATCGCAAGGACAATGACACCCAGAGGTAGCAGGTACATCAGCGGTGCTGCGCTGGCCTCAACCACGACAAGCTTGTTCAGTGCCAACCCGCCCAACCGAAGCAGCGCGGCCATGCCGAACCCCGCCATCAGCGCCTGGCTACGGCTTGTCCGGGTTGATTGCGCCTGCCCGACATAGGCCAGGGCAATCAAAATGAACGCAAATGGGTACAGGCAACTTGAGAAGCGCTCGTGGATCTCGGCGCGAAACTGGCCCGGATCACGCTTGTAGCGGGAATCGTTCGGATCGGGCCACATCAGCTCGCTGAGATAGCGTTCGCGGGGCTTCCAGCTGATCGCGCCAACCTTCTTCTGGAAGTTGTCCAGATCGAGCGCGTAGTTCTTGAACGAGATCAGTGTCGCAGGAGAAATCGGCTCCACTTGGCGCACGATGTAGCCGTCGAACATTTCCAGGAACGTTTCGTCGCCATCGCGGACAAGTTCGCCGCGCTGGGCCGTAATCGAGATGATCTCTTTGGCGTTCCGCGCGTCGTGGAACAGGATGCCGCGCAGGCTACCGCTGAGCGTACGCTCGCGAATATGGATGGAAACGCCGGATATCGGTGATGAAAACCGCCCCGGCTGCAACGCCTGTGAGATCAGATCCGAGCGCACCTCGACAATCATTTGCCGTACTTGCTTGAGCGATGCCGGCATGGCGTAGAAGTTTACGAACGCGACACCTGCCGACACAACCGCTGCGAGAATCAGGAGCGGACGAGCGACGTGCCAGACCGTCGCGCCGGACGCCGTGAGAATGATCAACTCGCTGTCGCTGCTGAGCCGGTTCAGAATGTGGAACACGGCAATCAACAGTGCGATCGGTGCGATGAAGCCGAACAGGTTGGGCAATGCCAGCGTCGTCATCGAGATCAGCGTCCAGGCGTCCTGACCGCTGGATGTCACAATTTTGAGTTGTCGGAGCGCAAGCGCAATCCAGACGATACCCGTCAGCGATGACAGGATGAGCAGCAGCGCGCCGCCAGTTTGCCGAAACACGTATCGTGAGAAAATCGACATCGACTCATGCCCCAAGGCCCCACTGTCGCGCTGTCACGACACGATGGCGGAAAAACGGCCCGATCGTCCGGCACCCTGTCTTCACCTCGGTTCTCACGCGATCTTGTCTGGTCAGCTGCTGGCAAAGTAGTGTCGCAGCACGCTTAACCCCAACAGCCACGCACAGCTTGCGCTGCCATGAGCCAGCCCGGCGCGTAACAAACCACGGTAACCAACCCGACGGTTGTCATCCCACAGGACACCTTCATGCCAAGCACACTCTCCACAGCATTCGACGCTTTAACCAAGACGCCCGGACAGGTTGCTGTGATTTTGGTCGAGCCAGACCGCAAACTGTCGTCAGA
Source organism: Pseudomonadota bacterium (assembly GCA_039039985.1). Classification (GTDB taxonomy): domain Bacteria; phylum Pseudomonadota; class Alphaproteobacteria; order Rhizobiales; family Hyphomicrobiaceae; genus JBCBWG01. The sequence continues at coordinate 11,689 of JBCCOV010000023.1, forward strand.
GGGGCGCAAGCTCGACAAGGCGTGCGGCGGACAGATCTCACGCGCGCTGACGGCGGCCAACTTCAAAGGCGGGCGCAAAAGCGCAATTGAGGTGTATGCGCTGGAGGGCACTGATATCCAGCGCCTCGTTATCGTTGGCACCGGCGATGTGTCGAAGGCCGCTCAGCAGGACTGGATTGAATTGGGCGGCGTCATTGCGAACCAGTTGACGACACGCAAGATCACCGCCGCGCATATCATTGTCGAAACGGCCTCCAAGGCCGAGGGAGATGGCGCCCAGGCCGCCGCTGATCTCGCACTGGGCGCCACTCTGCGGAGCTACACCTTCCGACTGCATCGTACGCAGCCAGAGCAGAACGACGCGCCACCGACGACGCTGTCAGAGCTCGTATTCCACGTCGCCAACGTCGAGGGCGCACAGGCTGCGGGCGGAACCAGCGATGCTGTTGCCGGCGGTGTGACCCTGGCGCGGGATCTCGTCAATGAACCGGCGAACATCCTCGGCCCGGTGGAGTTTGCAGAACGCTGCGAGGATCTGGCGAAGCTTGGCGTTGACGTTGAAGTCCTCGATGATGAGCAACTCCGCGAACTCGGCATGGACGCGGTCTTGGCCGTTGCACAGGGCAGTGACCGGCCGGCCCGCGTCGTCGTCATGCAATGGCAAGGCGCCAAGTCCAAACGCACGAAGCCGCTTTGCTTCATCGGCAAAGGCGTGTGCTTCGACACCGGAGGCATATCGCTGAAGCCGGCCTCAGGCATGGAGGACATGAAAGGGGACATGGGTGGCGCCGCTGCCGTGGTTGGCCTGATGCACACGCTCGCCGCGCGTCAGGCATCGGTGAACGCTGTCGGCGTCATCGGCTTGGTCGAAAACATGCCTTCGGGTACGGCGACACGTCCGGGCGATATCATTTCGTCCCTGTCGGGCAAGACCATTGAAGTCCTCAACACCGATGCCGAAGGCCGTCTCGTCCTGGCTGATCTGCTTTGGTACGTTGAAGACCGCTTCTCACCACGCTTCATGATCAATCTCGCAACCTTGACAGGCGCGATCATCGTCGCCCTGGGACGCGAGTACGCCGGTTTCTTCTGCAACAATGATCGCTTGGCGAACGACCTCTCCGCCGCCGGGGAGGACACCGCCGAGAAAGTGTGGCGCATGCCGCTGGCCAAAGGCTACGACAGGCTGATCGACAGCCCGAACGCCGACATGAAGAACATCGGTGGCCGCAACGCCGGCGCGGTCACGGCTGCGCAGTTCCTTCAACGGTTCGTCACCGATGTGCCATGGGCCCACATCGACGTTGCCGGCGTTGCCATGGCAGCCAACAAGACGGACATTTCACCATCGTGGGCGTCAGGCTGGGGTGTCCGCATTCTGGACCGCCTGGTGTCCGATAGCTATGAGCGGTCAAGCTAGGCAGCTGTGCATTTGCGCTGAGCGCACTGGAGTGCTTACGTTGTAGACGCTTGTATTTCAGTGCGATAAAACGCTTAGGTTCCATAATATTGATTATGCGAATTCTGGGTATGGGCGAATGGACAGATCGAACTTGTCCGTTTCCTCCGCAGGATCCGCCCTGAGCCATCCTGAGCCATTGCCTCTCAGCCGTTGCATGCTGCGACGGCTGAGACAGAACATAGGCGTCCCGTTGCACAAAGCCTGCGCTCAGCGCACCCACGTCCCCCTACTCTGTGCGCCCCTGTAGGCCGGCGACGAGATCGACATCGATATCCATCTGCTGACGCGCCGCCTCCAGCACCTCGGCCGCGACGGGCGGCGGGGCGAGATCAACGTGCTTTCCAAGACAGTCGACGACAGCCTCCATGGCGGCAATGCGCGCATACTTCTTGTCGTTGGCCGGAATGACGGTCCAAGGCGCGAAATCGGTCGACGTCTTTGCGAACATCTCGTCGATCGCCTCGCGATAGGTCTCCCATTTTCCACGATTGCGGAAGTCCTCGAACGTCAGCTTCCAGCGCTTCAATGGGTTCTTGAGGCGATCCTCGAAACGCTCCAATTGTTCGTCCTGAGAGATGTGGAAGAACAACTTCACCAACCGCGTGCCGTCATCAACGATCAGCCGCTCGAAATCGACGATTTCGCGATAGGCGGCGCGCCATCGCTCGGCCGGCGTCAACGCCTCGACACGCTCAACAAGCACACGGCCGTACCAGGAGCGATCGAAAGCGGCAATCGCGCCATGCGGCGGCAGCCGCTCCATGAATCGCAGCAGAAAATGACGGTCTAGGTAATAAGGGCGCGGCGCACCAATGGGCCAGACCTTGAACCCACGCGGGTCTAACGCCGACGACATGCGCCGGATCGTGCCTCCCTTGCCGGCCGCGTCCCAGCCTTCAAAAACGATCGCCGCCGACCGGCCCTGCACCAGGTAGGCCTGTTGAATCTGCATAAGCTTCAGCTGCAGCGCTTCCAGCTGTTTCTGATAGTCCTTCTTGCCGAGCTTGAGGCCGAGATCGACATCGGCAAGACGCTTGGGTACGTGGGTCTTCTTCTTTGTCATGGCCAATATCTGTTCCTGAGCGCGTGTGGTGGTCGGGCTCGCCTGAGCCTCTAAGCCGGTTCATGACGCGCAGCCGGCGCCAGCCATTGCATGGCGAGGACGACCCGCACGACGGCAACCGTGTAAACGGCGAGGACAAAGCCTGGAAGGATATTTGTTGACGCCACGATCTGGACCGCAGGCACATAATCTGCCGGAATAACGGTACCCAGCAGCGCTGCAATCAGCCCATCCGTGGCCTGGGTCAACTTGAAGAGAAACTCGCTCGCATCTGCCACACTCGGATTCCGCGCCAGATTGAACGTCGCGTCGTACGCGACATCGCCGAAGCCGGCGCTGGGCAGTTTGCCGGCCTGGGTCAGCGCATAGACCCCGGCGGAATAGAGAATACCAAGCGGCAGGGACAATCTGAAATAGCCCCAGCGTACCGCCAGCATACCCCAGCTGAGTTTGAGGCGTAGCAGCAGCGTTGTCCCCACGAACACACAGATCGCGAACAGGATGGCCGTCCAGTATAGTCGGTCCGGGTTGGTGCCAGAGAACGTCAGGAGCGCGACAAACCCCGCGACTGCGCTTTTGAACAGGGCTTCCGACGTCGTCCAGACGCGTGCCGCAGCCCGGCCGATGCCGGACAAGGCCTCGCCGAAGTAAAACGGGATCTCGTGGGCAAATCGCGCATACTCCAGCGAGATGGCGGCGGTCAGAGCCACCCCGATCGTCAGCAACGCAAACGCCTCGGGCGCGTGCGCTCCGATATAGGCGAACCCGACGATCAGCGCCACCTCGACCGCGAACGCGAGAATATTGACGAAAATACGCATGCCTCAGATACCACGGTTGGCAGGATCAATCGGTAGGGCTCGCCGCGCAAGCAAGCTCTGCCATATCGGCGAAAAAGGGATCGTTTGTCATGCATTTACGCCGCAGTGAACGAAACACCATTGAAGATCTGCGCGACGTGATGGTGGCGCTCCGAACGCCCGAGACCGGATGCCCCTGGGATATCGCGCAGACATTTGAGACGATCGCTCCTTACACAATCGAAGAAGCTTACGAAGTCGCTGATGCCATCCAACGCGGCGACCTGGTCGATCTCGTCGACGAACTGGGCGATCTCCTGCTCCAAGTCGTCTACCACGCGCGCATTGCCGAAGAACGAGGTGCCTTCACGTTCGACGACGTCGTCACGAGTGTGACCACCAAGATGATCCGCCGCCATCCGCACGTCTTTGGCGATGAAGAGACCCGTGCTGCCGGCGCGCAACCAGGATTCTGGGAACGCATCAAGTCTGAAGAGCGGGCGGAAAAGGCGGCACGACGCGCACAGCAGACGTCGCTGCCGGACTCACCTGCAGATCGACCCGCAGCTCCCAACACCACCTCAGAAGGCGCAGTAGCCTCCGGCGTGCTCGCCGATATTCCCGTCGCCCTGCCCGGTCTGACACGTGCCATTAAGTTGCAGAACAAAGCCGCCCGTGTCGGCTTTGACTGGCCGGATATTGCGCCGGTCTTCGCCAAGATGAAGGAAGAGCTCAACGAGCTTGAGGATGCGGTCGCAGCAGATAACCCCGACGCGCGCGAAGCCGAAATCGGCGATCTACTGTTTGTCATTGCGAACGTGGCGCGCCACCTCAAGGTCGATCCCGAAGCAGCCATAAGGCGGACGAACCAGAAGTTCATCACCCGCTTCCAACGGATCGAGGCCATCCTGGCCGGCGATGGCCGCACACCGCAGCAGTCGGATCTCGCGGAAATGGATCGCTTGTGGGACCAGGCAAAAGCCGAAGAGCGGACAGCGAGAAGGCGCAGCTGAAGTTGGGGGGATAGGCGCGTGAGACGACCGCCCCGCCCCATCAGGCTCAAGCGAGCGTTGCGAGTTTCGCCTCAAGTTGTCCGCGGCGTTCTTGAGACAATCTGAGACGAAACGACTGATTGCCGGCCTCATCGCTGGAGCGACTGAGAATCTCTGCGTTGTCGTGAATCCAGCTCAAGATGCGACCGTGGGTCGGCCCGACCGTCACGTCGAACTCGACGTCGCTCACACCCAATCGCTCATCGATGGCATGCCGTAGCGCATCCAGTCCCTCGCTCCGAAGCGCTGAGACAAGGACCGGATCGTCATTGCGCGCACCATGCGCACGCTGCACGGCGCAACGCGCGTCATCGGACAGCAGATCGATCTTGTTGTAGACCTCAAGCAACGGCGCCGCGTCAGAGGTGACGTCTATGCCCAACTCGCCCAACACCGACTCGACGTCGTGCCGTTGGGCTTCGGTTTCGGCGTGCGAGATATCGCGCACATGCAGCACGAGATCCGCGTTGACGACTTCTTCAAGCGTGGCGCGAAACGCGGCTACGAGCGTTGTCGGCAGATTGGAAATGAAACCAACCGTGTCCGAGAGAATGAACCTGCGTCCACTCTCCAGAACAATTTCGCGCATGGTGGGGTCTAGCGTCGCGAAAACCTGATCTTGCGCGTAGACGTTCGCATCCGTCAGTGCATTGAACAACGTCGACTTGCCGGCGTTGGTGTAGCCGACCAAGGCGACGATCGGATACGGCGTCCGCTTCCGCCCGGCTCGATGCAGCGCACGCGTGCGCACGACGACATCCAGTTCGCCGCGGATTTTGTCGATCCGCTCCTGGATCAGCCGCCGGTCGGTTTCGATCTGAGTTTCGCCCGGACCGCCAAGAAAGCCGAAGCCGCCGCGCTGACGTTCAAGGTGCGTCCAGGATCGGACCAGGCGGCCGCGCTGGTAGGTCAGATGCGCCAATTCAACTTGCAGGCTGCCCTCGCGCGTCCGGGCTCGCCGGCCAAAGATCTCGAGGATCAGACCGGTGCGATCCAGGACCTTCGCATTCCAGGCAGTCTCCAAGTTGCGTTGCTGGATCGGCGATACCGCATGATCGACAATCACCAAGCCTGCGTCAGCCTCGGAAATCAGCTGACCAAGTTCGTCGACTTTGCCGCTGCCGAACAGCGTCCCGGCCCGCGGATTTGGCACCGGGACAAGACGCGCTGCCGCAACCTCGATGTCGATTGCGCGCGCCAGATCAGTTGTTTCGACCAGCCGCTCGGACGGAGAATGCAGGTCCGCTGCCACGCCCTGCCGCCGCGGAGCCGACGTCAGATGCGGCACCACCACGACACCGCGCGTTGACGGTGCGGCGTCGTCCTGCGGGACGTGCGCTCCGAAAACCGGCTTTTTGCGGTCATCCAGAATAGGCGTGGCGCCCTCCCTCGGGACAATCAGCCAGTACCGCCAGCTGCTTACAATCGCCAGAGACGATCGGGGCAGCACCATACGACGCAAGGGCCGCACGCGAACGTACGACCTGCATCATCTGCTGCTGCGTTCCGGCGGCCGGCTCAATCCAAACTGGATCCAAAACCGTCAGCCGGCGCAATCACCCGCTTTGTTCGTCCTGCGCTTCCGAGCCGTCCATGAGATTGACCGGCTGATTGGGCATAATGGTCGAAATGGCGTGTTTGTACACCAATTGCGATATTCCATCACGCCGCAGCAAGACGCAAAAATTGTCGAACCACGTTACAATTCCCTGCAGCTTGACGCCGTTCACCAGGAAGATCGTCAACGATATCTTTTGCTTCCGAACAGTGTTGAGGAAAGTGTCCTGAAGGCTCTGGGCTCGTTCGCCAGCCATGATCCCGGTCCTGCCTTATCATGCTTGTTGTCAGACCCAAGGGACGGCCGAACGTTCAGCATCCCTCTCGATAGACTTTAGCCCGTCCTTCACCACGATGCGAGATGCCGCGATGCAGCAATTATGGCCAAATGGGCTAAAACACCGTAATCAGGTGGAGATCTCCGCAACTTCGTGAAAACTCTCGCGCAATGCAAGCGTCAATCCGCCCGGATGGCGATTACCCACTGGTGCCCCGTCAATCTCAGTGACCGGCATGACCACGTTCGACGCCGAGGTAATAAAGGCCTCTTGAGCCTGTTTGGCTTCAGCGATCGTGAACTGCCGTTCCACCAACCTGTATCCCTCTCTGTTAATCAAATCGATCAGCGTTGTCCGGGTCACACCACGCAAAATGGCGTTGGACACCGGCGTTGTTATAAGCTCACGATCGCGCGTTACAATCCACGCGTTACTCGAGCCGCCCTCTGTCACGAAGCCATCGCGATCCGTAAACCAGACCTCGCTGCTGCCTGTATCGCGCGCGCGCTCTTTCGCGAGGCTGGCCGGCAGGAGCATGACGGTTTTGATATCGCAGCGGCTCCAGCGCGGATCGGGTTCCGATATCACGGTAATACCGTTCTCAGCTGCAATCTTGGCGCGCACCGGGTCTGCAGGACGGGCCAGGCAAACCAAGGTTGGCCGTGTCCCGGCAGGCGGAAAGAGAAAGTCTCTCTTGTTGGTGCCACGCGAGACCTGGAGATAGACCGTACCATCGTGAACACGATTGCGACGTACCGTCTCTCGGATCACGGTCTGCAAGGCCGCGACCGTCATCGGCATGGTGATCTTGAGCTCATCGAGTGAGCGTTGGAGGCGTGCGATATGGCGCCCTTGATCCACAATCGCGCCGGACTTAACCTCGCAGACCTCGTAGACAGCGTCGCCGAACTGATACCCGCGATCCTCCGGATGGACGCCGGCCGTGTGATACGGATGATAAACGCCATCAACGTAGATAACCCGAGCCATACCCTCTCCCAATTCCTTGGTTCGCCCAATTCCTCGGTTCACCTTGGCGACCCTGCCACCCACAACAAAGCATGGCCGAACTGACACGTCTTTCCATCTGCGGTGATCGCTCGTGAGACACGCAGCATCCCCCCGACAGATTAAATCCCATAGTCCGGCGCGACGCGGAACATTTGTTCCACCTGCCGCACCAATGGCGTCGGTGAAAACATGATTACGCGATCCTTCGGTGCCAATTCGGTGTCACCACGCACCAGAATCGCCTTGCCGCCGCGCCAAATCCCACCGATCCGGATACCGTCGGGCAGATGCAAGTCCCGAAGCGGCTTGGCAACAATCTCCGACGTTTCCAGCGCCTCGGCTTCCAGAAGCTCGCCGCGACCGTTTTGGACGGCGTGAACACCTCGGATTTTGCCGCGTCGGACGTATTGCAGGATGTTCGATGTGGTGATCGCTCTGGGATTGACCTGGGCGTCGATGCCGAAGGACCGGATCATTTTAGTATAGCCCGGTGCCGTCGCCAGGCATATGGCGCGCTCGCAACCCAGCTGCTTTGCCAGCACGGATGTGAGAATATTGACCTGGTCATCATTGGTTAGCGCGACAAGCGTCTCTGTTGCGTGAACCTCGGCTTCCCGCAGCAAGTCTTCCGACAGCGACGACCCATTCAGCACAACCGTGCGCCCGAGCAGTTCCGCAACTTCCACCGCGCGGTCGCGGCTTGTCTCGATCACCTTGACGCGGACGTTGGGCTCCCGCTGCTCGATTGCGCGCGCGACATAGAGCCCGATGTTGCCACCGCCTGCAATCACGACCCGGCGGGCCTGAACCTCGGAATGCCCGAAAATCTTCAACGTGCGCGGCACATACTCGTTCGGCACGACCACATAGACATCGTCTCCAACAAGTAATCGGTCCGACTTGTGCGCCGCGCGCATTTCCCCACCACGCACGATCGCCACAACCGTCGCCGGCAGATCGGGAAAGAGTTCCGCCAATTGCGCAAGATCCGTATCGACGACCGGGCAGTCCGGCTTGCAGCTAATCCCCAGCGCCGACATGTTGTCGTCGGCGAAGGCATAGGTTTCGAAAGCGCCGGGCAATTTCAAACGGCGAAGGACGGCATTCCCGACGGCGATCTCCGGCGAGATGATGTAGTCAATGCCGAGGCCCTTACCCGAAAACAGGGCCGCCCAATTCTTGTCGAGATAGGTTTGGGCCCGCACGCGCGCGATCCGCGTCGGCACATTGAAAAGCGTATTCGCGACCTGGCAGGCGACCATATTCACTTCATCATAGAGCGTCACTGCGATCAGCATATCAGTTGCATCTGCCCCCGCTCTGGCGAGAACATCGGGGTGCGCACCATGTCCCTGGATCGCGCGCACATCCAACACGTCGTTGGCACGCAGAACCAGTTCGGGATTGTTGTCGATGATCGTGACGTCGTTGTTCTCGGCCGCCAGCCTTTCGGCGATGCCGAAGCCGACCTGGCCGGCGCCGCAAATGATCACACGCATGGCGCCTCCACTTTGGCCCGAAGCGACAGCGGACGATGCCTCACCAGAGCCCGACCCCGGCGAGACGTCCGCTGTTATACGTCATGACGCGCAGCATTGAACGCCAAACAGCAAAGCAACGCTTAACTAGGTGGGCACGCCGCTGCCACCGCGATGTTCGGACGTGACACCCAGCGCGCGCAGTTTCCTATGCAGGGCCGATCGCTCCATGCCAACGAATTCCGCCGTGCGCGAAATGTTGCCGCCAAACCGGTTAATTTGCGACAGAAGATACTCTCGTTCAAAGATCTCGCGCGCCTCACGCAGCGGCAGCGACATCAAATGCTCGGCGCCGCCGTTGACTGGCAACGGCACGTTCGAACCGATTTCGTCGGGTAGCATGTCTGCCGTAATGTTGGTTTCCGGCGACCCCTCGGCGAGGATCATCACGCGCTCGACGTTGTTGCGCAACTCGCGCACGTTTCCGGGCCAATCATGGGCCTGGAGAACCGCCATGGCGTCGTCACCGACACTGCGCGGCGATAGACCCGAGGACTCGGCGATCTGCTTGATGAAGTAGTCCACCAGTGAGGGAATGTCTTCACGGCGCTCGGCCAAAGACGGCACGCGAACGGGGACCACGGCCAGGCGATGATAGAGATCGGACCGGAAACTGCCGTCCTCCATCTCACGCTCGATATGGCGGCTTGTCGACGAAATAATGCGGACATCGACGCCAACCTTTTGACTGCCGCCGATGCGGAGAAACTTCTGCTCGACCAGCACCCGCAGCACCTTGCCTTGGGTCTCGTAGGGCATGTCCGCGACTTCATCGATGTAGAGCGTTCCCGTGTGGGCTTCTTCCAGCGCGCCGACCTTGCGCGGGCCGCCTGTGCGGTCTTCAACGCCGAAGAGTTCTTCCTCCACGCGCTCTGGCACCATCGCGGCCGCATTCAGCACCACAAACGGCCCATCGGCGCGCAAGGATTTCTGGTGAATGGCTCTGGCGGCAATTTCTTTACCGCTACCGGACGCCCCACGCAGAAGGATGCGGCTGTTGGTCGGTGCAATCTTCTCGATTTGAGACCTGAGCGCGTTGATCGACGCGGAATTCCCGATCATGTCGGCGCTGACCGGGCTGCGCTCCTTCAGCTGCTTGACTTCCTTGCGCAGCTGTGAGGCTTCAAGCGCCCGCATCGACACGAGAATGAGACGATCCGCCGTAAAGGGCTTTGGAATGTAATCATAGGCGCCGCGTTTGATGGCAGTGACGGCGGTGTCGATGTTGCCGTGGCCGGAGATAATCACGATCGGCAGGTCCGGGTGGACCTTGCGGATCACCGATAGAACCTCAAGCCCGTCCAGACGACTGCCTTGCAGCCAGATGTCGAGAATGACCAGGTGCGGCCGGCGATTTTCAATCGCGATGAGGGCCTCGTCGCTGTCGCGCGCCAAGCGGCACGTGTGTCCCTCATCTTCCAGGATGCCGGCAACCAATTCACGAATATCGGCTTCATCATCGACAACCAGGATGTCCGACGCCATTCCACGTTCCTCCCGTCAAGCGGCCAAAAGCGCCGCAACTTCGTTCTATTCAGCCGCAGCGAGACCATCCTCAGTCTCGACCACCGGGCCCGCCTCTTGAATTGGAAGCCGAACCGTAACCCGCGCGCCATAAGGGCGCTCTTCCGTAGGTGGGACATCTTCGAGCGTGATCGTTCCGCCGTGCTGCTCGATGATCTGTTGGACGATCGCAAGGCCGATCCCAGTCCCCTTTTTCTTGGTCGTTACGTAGGGTTCAAGCAACCGCTTTCGGTGCTGCTTGTCTAAACCAGTTCCATTGTCTGCAACCTGTAGCTCGGCGATATCACCTGTCCTGGTGAGGTCAACTTCAATCCGCCCGCGATAGTCCGCGCCGCGGTCGCCGCGCTGTGCAGCGGTCTCGATCGCTTCAGCCGCGTTCTTGACGAGGTTTGTGACGACCTGGCCAAGATGATCCGCGTCAACCGCGCTGACAACAGGTTCGTCTGGAAGATTGAGCGCAATATCGACCGTCTCAAGACTCATCTGAAACAGGGTGACGGGCTCGCGAACGACCGTGCGGAGATCCTGAGCCTGAAACGACGGCGCCCGCATTTTCGCAAACGACGAAAAGTCATCGACCAATCGCGCAACTGCATCGACCTGACGCACGATCGTGTCGGTGCATTTGTCGAACACCTCGCGATCCTCGGTCAGGACCTTTCCATACTTGCGGCGAATCCGCTCAGCCGACAATTGGATTGGCGTCAGCGGGTTTTTGATCTCATGAGCGATCCGCCGCGCCACGTCCGCCCAAGCCGAGGTGCGCTGGGCCGCGACGAGTTCGGTGATGTCGTCAAGCGTGACGACCTTGCCGCGATCCGTACCCGTTGCCTCGCGCGTCAGCCGCACCCCAAAGGTCCGTTCCTCACCGTCAATCACCATCGTGAGCGGCGATGGACTGCGCGCAAGTGCAGCGTCCTGCTCAATGGCACTGAGATAGGCGGACAGATCCGGCAAGGCCGTGTCCAACGACTGCCCGACCAACACATCCGCAGACTGGGACAGCAACGTCTCGGCGGACGGGTTGACCAGACGGATCTGTCCATGACTGTCGAGCCCGATCACACCGGCGGACACGCCCGAAAGCACGGCCTCCGTAAAGCGCCGACGCTCAAGCAGCTGTTGGTTTGCCGAGACCAACTCGTCGCGCTGGCTCTTGAGCTCCGACGTCATGGTGTTGAACGTCGAAGACAAGCGCCTGAGGTCGCCCTCGCCACGCCGGATGGGCAAAACGACGTTGAGGTTGCCGCGCGAGATATGCTGGGCCGCAGCGATCAGGCGACCGATCGGCGCGACGAACCGTCCGGCAAACCACAGGCCCGCCCAAATCGCCGCGAGCATGCCGGTCAGCGAAATGAGAAAGTACAGCAGGCCGTGGGCCACCTGCAGGCCGCTGCGCCGCTTGCGCAACAACGTGTATTCCTCGACCCCGGCCTCGGTGCGCCGCAACTCCCGGATCACCTTCGGGCTGACGCCGCGTGCAACGAAGACATAGATCCCCGGGTGGTCTTTCAGGCGCGAGATCGCCGCGACGCGATAGGCATCGCGCGGCTCAAGCACAGGCACCTGTCCGCCTTCTGCGATTTTGATCAACTCCGCAGGTGGCGCGCGATAGGGGATCTTGGGGTTCTCAATCGCAGTAACGAGCGGCTTCCCGGTCTGGTCGATGATGTAGGCCACCGGCAAATCACGCAGTCCGGCCTGGACAAACACCAACTCGCGAAAGCGCCTCGGATCGCTTTGCAACAGGTGTGCGGCTTCGTTGAGGTCCCGCGCCATGTTCACAACGTCGGTGCGGATGACCTGCCCATGCTCCTCCACATAGGCGTTCGCGACCTCGAGCGAGTTCTCGATGATCTGCCGCGTGCGTTCCGCAAACCAGCCGTCGATCGCGCGGACAAACGTCGTCGTTGCGGCAATCGCGAGCAGCAACGCCGGCAGGATCGCGATCAGGCTGAACAGTGCCACGATCCGAATGTGCAATCGCGCACCGGCAACTTTCGCCCGCCACGCGTTGTAGAGACGCACGCCCTGCCACGCGACAACGGCAATCACCGCTCCGACCAGCAAAACGTTGGCGAAGAGTACAAAAAACACAACCTCGCCGCGCGGCGTGATCGGGGTGAGATTGGTGAGGATCAGATAGGTCGCCAGCGCGGAAAACAGCGATAGAACAACGATCGCAAGCCCGACGCGGAACGCCCGGCTCCCCGTATCGGCGAACGGCATCGCCGCATCGTCGACCATCACCGGACTTTGCGCACCGTCTCCACCAGCGAACTCGGCGTCCCGAACGCGGGCATCAACTCCACTCTGGCTCGAACCACTATTGTTCAAGGTCAACGCCCCTTCGACAGTGCTGGCGACACCGAGACCGACGCATCGCAGGGATTTACACGAAACACTTGGACCGCCTATCAACCGCGTAACTGTGACATTTACGCGACTAACGGCGTGTGCGTTACGCCACCAACCCGGTTTGGTCAACGGGGTGTCTGTGTCGCCTTAGCCTGTTGGCGTGGCAGATGTGACGCCAACTAGCTCAAATCAACTAACGTCCAGGCGACCGAATGACTTGAATGTCCAACATTTTAATCCGGCTGCGCAACGTATTTCGATTGAGCCCAAGCAGTTCGGCAGCCCGAATCTGATTGCCGCGTGTGGCCGCTAGGGCGGCTGTGAATAACGGCGCCTCGACTTCCCGCAGTATGCGATCATAGAGCCCGGGAGGCGGCAGTTCGCTGCCGTAACTGGCGAAGTAGCGCGCGAGGTGCCGCTCAACCATTTCTGACAATGTCGCGGCATCCTCAGCGGCGGGCGCGGCAGGCGGGGCGGAAAATGCCTCGGCAAGCTCACTGTCCACCATCTCACGAGTCAAAATCTCTTCCGGATAGATCGCCGCCAGGCGCCGTACCAGATTCTCAAGCTCGCGCACGTTTCCTGGCCAGGAATGCTGCTTCAGACGCTCAATAGCATCAGGCGCAATCGTCCGCGTTGCGGCGGTCTCGCCGGCAGCCTGCGCCAGAAAATGCCGTGCGAGATCGCCAATATCATCGCGGCGCTCACGCAATGGCGGCAGGCGCAACGGCACGACGTTCAGGCGGTAGAAGAGATCTTCCCGAAAAAGGCCCTGCTGGATCTGCGTTCTCAGGTCCCTGTGCGTCGCCGCCACGATCCGGACATTGGTTCGGATCGGCGTACGGCCGCCAACAGTTGTATATTCGCCTTCCTGCAAGACACGCAGCAGCCGGGTCTGCGCATCCATCGGCATATCGCCGATCTCATCCAGGAACAGCGTGCCGCCCTCGGCTTGCTCAAACCGGCCGGCCATACGGTTTTGCGCCCCGGTAAAGGCACCGCGCTCGTGGCCGAACAATTCGCTTTCAATCAACTCGCGGGGGATTGCCGCCATGTTGATCGCAACGAAGGGCCCGTCACGCCGCTTGGAGTAGTTGTGCAGGACCTGAGCGACGAGTTCCTTGCCCGTACCGGACTCGCCGTTGATCATCACGGTCAAATCGGTGCGGGTCAGCCGCGCGATCACGCGATAGATTTCCTGCATCGCCGGCGATCGGCCGATCAGCGGCAGCTCATCCTCGCCATCACCAACGGAAGAGGCCGTCTGCTGCGGCAACGGTCGCGCCATCGCCCGCCCGACAATGGCAACCAACTGATTGAGATCGAACGGTTTTGGCAGATAATCAAACGCTCCCTTTTCCGCCGCCGTCAGCGCTGTCATGAGTGTGTTTTGCGCGCTCATGACGATCACGGGCAGCTCTGGGCGCAAACGTTGCACCCTAGGGATCAAATCAAACGCATTCTCGTCCGGCATGACGACATCGGTGACAACGACATCGCCTTCCCCCTGCGACACCCACCGCCACAGCGTTGCCGCGTTGCTTGTTGTGCGCGGGATGTATCCGGCGCGTGCGAGCGCCTGATTCAATACGGTCCGGATCGCCGCGTCGTCATCAGCTACGAGTACGGTGCCCTTTGCCATGCTGCTCCTATCCCACTTGAGAAAACAGATCAGTCCATCGGCTGATGCATCGGCATCAATGTGCGAAACGTCGTGTGTCCGGCCTGGGTCTCGTACTCGATCACGCCGCCATGATCGCCAATGATCTTGGCCACCAACGCCAGACCAAGCCCCGTGCCGGATCGCTTGGTCGTCACAAATGGATCAAACAAATGCGGGCGGAGTTCCTCTGGAACGCCAGGACCGTTGTCCTCAATTTCAACGACCAATGGCAGCGCCACGCGTTGACCGGCACCCGGCAAGGAAAACTTGATGCCGGGGCGAAAGCCCGTCCGCAGCGTGATGCGACCGCGCTTGCCGGTTTCCTTTACGGCCTCGGCGGCGTTTTTCACCAGATTTAAATAGGCCTGGATCAATGAATCCCGATGCCCAGTGATGGGTGGTAGCGACGGGTCATAGGCGGCAACGATTGTCGCGTCCTGCGCAAAGCCGTTGCTGGCAATCTGCCGGACATGGTCTAGCACGTCATGAATGTTGATTGGCGTCGGTGGCAGCGGGCGGTCGTCGCCAAACACTTCCATGCGGTCAACCAGGTCGCGAATGCGGTCGGTTTCCGCGCAGATCAACTGCACCAGCTGTCGGTCACCTTCCGCAAGACTGGACTCGATCAGCTGTGCAGCACCGCGAATGCCGGACAACGGGTTCTTAATCTCATGCGCCAGCATCGACGCAAGCCCGGATACCGAGCGTGCGGCTGCGCGGTGGGTCAACTGCCGCTCGATCATTTGCGCCATCGATCGCTGTTGCAGCAGGAGGAAGATCTGATCCGGACACTCAGGCAACAGACCCGCATACACATCGACAAGCTTTGTTCCGCCGGCCCGCGGCACGGCGATTTCAACACCGTACTCGTTCACCGACGCCGAGTTCCGCCGAACTTGCTCCAACAGGCTCAGAAGCGGGCAACCAAACGTCAACAGGTCGTCCAAGGACTGCCGCCTGAGAACACTGACACTCACGTCGAAAAAGATCTCAGCGGCAGGATTGGCCAGTGCTATCGCATTGCCCGGTGCGATGACCAGAATGGGATGCGGCAAAGCGCCCAGTAAAGCGTCCAGGCTGAGCGCGGCCGACTCGCTGCCCTGTTGCGACCGGGTGCGAGCAGCTTTTCGGCCTCTCTTACTCATGCTGCCTGATCCATGGGAGAGCTGAGTGCCGCCGAAAGCCCACGAAGAACGGTCGCCACACAGTCGCTGGTGCACAAATCACGGCGCACACGCTTTAAGACCTCGCCCCGATAGCCCGCGGCCTCCAAGTACCAGCCGATGTGTTTCCGGGCCTGCCGTAACCCGGCATTGCTGCCGTAGTGCCGGAACATGTCGTCCATGTGCGCCAGCGCATGCTGCTGGCGCTGTTCGGCTGTCGCCGGTCCGGGATCGGACCCGGTTGCCAAAGCTGCAGCAATGCGTCCCGGCAGTTCCGGGCGCCCGTAAGCGCCGCGACCGACCATCACGGCATCAGCCCCCGAACGTGCGATGGCCTGTTTCGCATCAGCCGGCGTGTGAATGTCGCCATTCACGACCACCGGGATCGCAACAGCTGTCTTGACGCTTCGCACAAAGGCCCAATCGGCCTGGCCCTTGAAGAACTGACAACGCGTCCTGCCGTGGACCGTCACCATGCGCACACCGGCCTGTTCCGCACGGCGCGCAAGCTCCGGAGCGTTGAGGGACGCGTGATCCCAACCCATGCGCATTTTCAAGGTGACCGGCACGTCGACAGCGCCAACAGTTGCATCGATAAGTTCCAACGCATGGTTGAGGTCGCGCATCAGAGCGCTGCCGGACAATCGACCGGTCACTTCCCGCGTTGGGCAGCCCATGTTGATGTCGATGATCTCCGCACCGGCATCGACAGCGACGCGGGCGCCTTCCGCCATCCAATAGGCATCCCGACCGGCAAGTTGCATAACGAACGGGCGAACGCCGGCATCGGCGGCCTTCCAAACGGCGCGCCTACGCTCGCGAACGAGTTCTCGGCTTGCAACCATTTCAGAAACAACAAGTCCGGCGCCAAGTTGCCGCGCCAATCGCCGAAACGGTGGGTCCGTCACGCCCGACATCGGCGCAAGAAAGACGCTGTTGGCGACCGCGACACCGCCAATGTCAACTGCCGTAGGGGCATCGTTTGCGCCTGCATTGCACATGAATTGGTCAAAGTTCATCTATGCTCGTCATATGGGCAAACTAGGATGCAACGCTCAGTGTTGCAAGGGCCCTGCGCTGCATCGCAGCACAACGTAAATCGCGCAACATCCTGAGAACGCAGCGCACAGCGCAATTATTGCGAAAAAACGTTTGACGCCCGCGCCTAGAACTGTCCGTTTCAGCTGGCACAATGAGCGTGCCCCTGGATCGATCCGATCTGTTCTGCCTCTGTTGGTCGCTGCACCCTGCGCAGGCAGCGCCATCACAATCCAGCCGGAGTGAGACGTGCAGATTGCCGCACTGATCGTTGCCGCGGGCCGCGGAGCCCGCATGGATCTGTCCGCCGCTCGCGAAAGCGAGGCCCGCGCACCGAAACAGTATCTTGTCATAGGTGGACAAACTGTTTTGCGGCGCACCATAGATGTCTTTGATCGCCATCCAGCTGTCGACAGCATACTGGTCATCACGCATCGTGACGACGGTGAACTTTATGCTGCGGCCACGGTGAGATGCGGCCCGAAACTTCTCCCGACGGTTCATGGTGGCTCAACCCGCCAGTCTTCGGTGCAAAACGGCTTGAAGGCACTCGCTGCCGCGTCGCCTGAAATCGTGTTGATCCATGACGCGGCGCGCCCATTTGTCAGTCACGATGAAATTTCAGGCGCTATCGCAGCTGCTAAGAAAACGGGCGGTGCGATTGTCGCGATCCCGTTGGCGGATACGTTAAAGCGCGCCGATGCCGGGAATCACGTCATTGAGACGCTTCCACGGGATGGGTTGTGGCGCGCGGCAACGCCGCAGGCCTTTCGTTACGAGGACATCCTGGCCGCCCACGCGGAAGCGGCAAACGTCGATGTCGCATTTACCGATGATGCCGCTGTCGCCGAGCACGCCGGTCTCCCGGTCAGCCTTGTCCCGGGCCGGCCGGAGAACTTCAAACTGACAACGCGTGAGGATCTTGCGATGGCCGAAGAGCGGCTCAAAGCCGGCGCGGCACCCGACGTGCGCTCCGGCATCGGCTTCGATGTCCACCGCCTGGTGCCGGGCGATCATGTCTGGCTGTGCGGCATCCGCATTCCACATGACGCCCGGTTGGATGGGCACTCAGACGCCGACGTCGGATTGCACGCGCTGACAGATGCGATCCTGGGGGCTATCGGAGATGGTGACATCGGTGCCCACTTCCCGCCGTCGGACCCGCAGTGGCGCGGTGCGGCCTCCGATCAGTTCCTGGCGGACGCAGCACGACGGGTATCGACGCGTGGCGGCAGGATTTCCAACGTGGATGTCACGTTGCTGTGCGAAGCCCCAAAGATCGGGCCGCATCGCGATGCCATGCGCGCCCGGATCTCAGAGATCCTGGCCATCGCGATCGATCGCGTCGGCGTCAAGGCCACAACAACAGAACGCCTCGGGTTCACCGGCCGCGGCGAAGGCATCGCCGCTATGGCCACCGCAACCGTGATTCTCTGATCGCGAGCGGGCTGCGCATATGGCCAGCACGCATCAGACGCCAGCACTACCGCAGTCCTAATCATTTCCGCTTCAGGTGATTTCATATCGGCGCCCGCAGCCGGGCACTCCCGGTGCCGGCCGGGATGTGAGATGGCTTCAGCTGAAGCGGCGTCACGAAACCGAAAACATCACATTTGTACGTATTCCGCCTAAACGGAAGTAACGTCAAAATTGCTCAGTTGATCACGTCCCCCGACGCTTCCCAAAACCAGTGTTACTCCGCAGCCTTTTGCCGGTTAATGACGCTTTTGTACCAGAGTATGCAGCCGGTCGGCTTGCGGAAAACGGATGATTTTCGTTCGTGTCTTTGGGCTCATCTTGCTCGCCATGTATGATGTAAACGAGAGCACTGATAAAGGTAATGACAGCGATCAAATCCAACGGGATAGGCAGGGAGTTGCTGATCTTAAGGACTGGAAATGACACGAATGCAGCCAATGCAAACAACGGCGCCCCGATTGATTCACCGATAAACGGAACCATCTTGAATAAATTTGCGAATTTCGGCAAGTTTTGGATGACGATGACAGTTGCTGCTAAACCGGCCATGATCCAAGACCAAGATTGCTTCTTATCGTTTGTGTGTTGACGAGCTGCGCATCTGAGCGTGGCAAGGAAGTAGCCAAACCCCAACAAAGCGATCAGCGTGTAAGGCATTGGAAGCCGCAGCAATCCGGCCGCCAAGTTGGCACCGCTGAAGTTACCAACGCCGAACAGAAAACCAGATGAACCAAAGACAAACGCGACAGCGGGGATGCTCCATAGGCCACTCATGTTCACAGCGCGGCACCGTCGAAACACTAAGATGCCCATCGCGATAGCAAACACAACGATCGCCAGGAACTTTAAGAATATGCCGGCAAAGACGGCAACCGCACCACAAGCCCCGCCGGTTCCTGAACACCCTGAAACGTCGATAATCAATGCCAATAGACTTGGAAACGCCGAAATGAAAGCGACCATGAGACCGAATGTCAGTAGCATTCTATCTCTAAAGTGTTCGCCACTCATCAAGGCACCTATGCACAAACCCACGTTGTGAAGACTGCCATAAGAATCGCGATATTCTCCTTACCCATATAGATATCTATTGACCTACATTGCATTTGCCTTCTCCGGCACGCCCCCGCAACGCTGCGCGCGCGCAAGGGCAAGCCGCTAGGCGCTACATTGCGCCCTTAACCGCGCCGGACTTGTTCGCGGAGCGGGAAGCATGATCATCGAGAAACGGCAGTCTCGTAAGCGATCAATCTGATCAGATCGGCGGCCGTCCGGGCGTCAACAACATCCGGTGGAGCACCCGGGCCACGTTTGCCTCTCGACCGCATCTACATGTCCGGTGATAACGGATAGCTGTCGGCGCTTGCCGTGGCGGCAGCGCCTTTTAAGCAACCGAAAACTGCTCAAGTGCTCCGCGGTCGATTTCGATCCCCAGCCCGGGACCGTCCGGGATGGCAACGACGCCATCGACGTGCTCGATCGGCGCCTTCAGTACGGCCTGGCGGAAAGGGTGCTCCGAACGATCGAACTCAAGAATCGGCTCGAGCGCCCGATACCGCGGCGGCGTGTTTGGTAGCACCGCGAGGAGCTGCAGTGCAGCGGCCAGACCGATACCGGTGCCCCAGACATGGGGGACATAACGGACGCCAAACGCGGTTGCCATGTCAGCGATCTTCTTACATTCGCTGAGACCACCGGCTGCGCATGTATCAGGTTGAATAATGTCGATCGCGCGTCGGGTGAGAATTTCGCGGAACCCCCAACGGGTATAGTCGCACTCGCCGCCGGCCACTGGAATCGGTTGACCGGACTTGACCGCGACATAGCTGTCCAGATCATCGGGAACCACCGGCTCCTCAAACCAACCGATGTCGCAGTCCGCGATAGCACGCCCGAGCGCAATCGCCTCGATCGCATCGAAGCCGTGGTTGGCATCCAGCATCAGCCCGAAGTTGTCACCGACTGCCGCGCGCACGGCGCGGATCAACGTCGCATCTTCCTGAACGCCAAACCCGATCTTCAATTTGGCTGCATGAAAGCCCTCGCGCTGATAACCGACGACCTCAGCGACAATGTAATCCAGCGGATCGCCGTCATCGGTTCGGTAGGTGCCGGTCGCGTAGGCCCGAACATCGCGTCGCAATGGTCCCCCCATCAGCCGATGGATGGGCTGACCCAAGTGCCGGCCTTTCAGATCCCACAACGCAATATCGACGCCGCTGAGTGCGGTAATCGCCAAACCCTTCTGCCCTTGGTCGCGAAACTGATTGTACAGCGTCTGCCAGTGTCGCTCCGTCGCAAGGCAGTCCTCGCCCACAAGGTAGGGAGCGTACGCCGCGACAATCGCAGCATTCAACGGCGCCGGTCCAAGGCACTCACCCCAACCCGTCGTCCCGTCCTCGGCAATGATCTCAACAACGCAGCTGCCACGCATGTCCGCGCGATTGAATGACCAGTGAAACGGCTGCGACAGCGGCGCTGCCAGAACGTGTGTACGAATGTCCGCAATTTTCATGGATTGGCCCTAAAATCACCCATCTCATCGCTCGGCGACGGCCCAACTGACCATTGCCTTACGGGCGCAGTCGCCGTTTCAGTCCCGTTTCCACTGGCGCAGACGTTGCCCACAACTTTAGAATCACGGCATGTGGATATCCGAGGTTGTAGAGGCCAGACCTCGCGCTTGGGGGACACGATGAACATGATGCCTGCGCCAATTGCGCATGATCCGAATGATATCGCACGGATCGCTGAAGATACAGCATCTGCCTGCATTGCGACGCGCGTACGCCAGCTGAGTCGCATCATCACGCGGATGTACGATGATGCTCTGCGACCGCACGGCATTACGGCAAGCCAATTCACGTTGCTGACCCAGTTGGCCAACCGCGATGGGATCACCGCGGTCGAGATCGGGTTTGCGCTCGACATTGAGAAGTCAACGCTATCGCGCAATCTCAAGCGACTGCTCGCCCTCGGGTTGATCATTATGGATCCGCCGGCCGGGCGTCGTGGACGTGGTTTGCACCTGACGCCGAAAGGCCAGGCGGTGATCAAAGACGCCTATCCGTTGTGGGTCGATGCTCAGCACCGGACCGTTGCCGTGCTTGGCACAAGCAGCCGCGAACTTCTCGACGGCCTGCTCACCAACGCAGACAAACTGGCGCCAGCCTGAGGGCTTTACTCGCGTCAGCATTGCCCTAACGTCCAGACGGATATCGGCTCATCGTTCGGGCACATCCGTCTGGAGGCAACATGTTTAAGCCAGAACTCATTGCGGCTGCAGAGGCCCTCTTGGCCCAGTCGCGCATCAACGGCTGGAAACTTGCGACGGCCGAGAGCTGCACGGGCGGTCTCGTCAGCGCCCTATTGACTGAAATTCCAGGCTCCTCAGACGTCTTCGACCGTGGGTTTGCCACCTACTCGAATGATGCCAAGTCTGCACTCTTGGGCGTCCCGGCAGATCTCATCACGCAACACGGCGCCGTCAGCGAGCAGGTCGCCCGGGCCATGGCAGCCGGAGCCTTGGCCAACAGCCAGGCAGATGCGGCGGTGGCGATTACGGGAGTTGCCGGCCCAGACGGTGGCACCGCGGAAAAACCGGTCGGGCTCGTCCATCTCGCAACGTCAAATCGCACCGGGCAAACGCAGCACCAAGCTTTAAGGCTTGGAAACATTGGCCGTCATGACGTGCGGATGGAATCTGTTGCTGCAGCCGTCGCGATGCTGTCCGAGGCCGTTTCGACTTGACCAAATCGTCAACTTCGTGATGGCGCCACCTGGCCGATTGAAACGCCATGCCTCGAACCATAAACATCATGCGCACGCGCTTCGAACGCCGCCGCGAATCGTTTGAATGCCCGATCAAAGACCTGAGACACCAGGTAACCCAACAACGGGTTGCGAACCTCGTAAGCGATGTAGAATTTGACGATGCATCCGGCAGGTGTCGGCGTGAAGGTCCACTCGTTCTCCATACGGGAAAACGGTCCACTGAGGTAGGTAACCCGGACGCGGGGTAATTCCGGCTCAAGCGTTACCCGGCTGGAAATCGTTTCACGGATGGCCTTGTAGCCCATCGTCATATCGGCAATCAGAACTTCGGTGCCATCCGCTTGCGGCTGTCGCGAGCGAACCACCATGCCCTCGCACAATGGCAGGAATCTTGGGTACTGATCGACGTCCGCAACCAGATCGAACATTTGTCGCGGAGAGAACGGAACCGGCCTCTGCGTACGAAACGTCTTCATATCAGCGGGCCACCTCGCGAGACAGCGCACCATCACGCGCAGCACGCAAACGCGCGAAGTCGTCCCCGGCGTGATAGGACGACCGCGTCAGCGGCGACGCCGATACCATAAGGAAGCCCTTGGCATAGGCTGTCCGCTCGTAGGATTTGAACTCATCCGGCGTGACGTACCGCGCAACCGGTGCATGCCGGCGCGTCGGCTGCAGGTACTGACCGATGGTTAGAAAGTCCACATCGGCGGCCCGGAGATCATCCATAACCTGGAGGACTTCCTCACGGCGTTCACCAAGGCCAACCATGATCCCGGACTTTGTAAACTGCGCCGGGTCGAGCTCCTTCACCATCTGCAACAGGCGCAGCGAGTGGAAATACCGCGCACCCGGCCGAATCTTAAGATACAGGCTCGGCACCGTCTCCAGGTTGTGATTGAAGACATCCGGTTTGGCCGCGACGACGGTCGCGATTGCGCCGTCCTTCCGCAGAAAGTCCGGTGTCAGGATCTCGACCGTTGCATCAGGTGCAGCTGAGCGGATGGCCGCTATCACCTGCGCAAAATGCTCCGCCCCCCCATCGGCAAGGTCATCGCGGTCGACGGATGTAATCACAACGTGCTTGAGACCCAGTTTGGCGACCGCGTCACCGACGCGTCGCGGCTCATCCACATCGAGCGGTTCAGGCAGCCCGGTCCGTACATTGCAAAAGGCACAGGCCCGCGTGCACGTATCGCCCATGATCATCATGGTCGCGTGGCGTTGGGTCCAACACTCACCGATGTTCGGGCAGCCAGCCTCTTCGCAGACCGTGTTGAGGCCGTGCTCGCGCACAATCGATTTCGTTTCGGCGTAAGTCTTTGAACCGGGCGCACGGACCCGGATCCAGTCTGGCTTCGCCAAAACGCCGGTTTCCGGACGATTGACCTTTTCGGGGTGACGCGGCCGATCCCCCCGATGTTCCGGCTTAACTCTGTCGATGAGCGTGACCATGTGCGCTCCGGTCGTCGAATCCTACGCGAGATATAGTAGCATATGACATGACGACCGAAGCGCAGTCTATCAAGGGTGGCAATGCCGCGCGGATCGTGAGCTCGGCGCGGCAGAGATTTCCTGGTTTGGTTCGATGGCGCCGTCGTCAGCCTGGTTATCGCGCAATCAACCGCGCCACAATGACGAGAATGAAGGCACCCACCGTCGCGACGATGATCTGATTGACGATCGGCCCGAAGTCGAACGGCAGGTTGAGAATCCCGAGTTCGATCAGCGCGCCGCCGATCAGTGCGCCGATGATACCAACGACCAGATTGCGTATAAGACCGCCGCCACCAAGAATCTGCCCCACGATCCAGCCTGCGATCAGGCCTGTCACCGCAAAGATGATCCAGGACATATAAGGTTGTATAGCGTCCATTTTTTACTTCCCCCAGAGGCTTGAAGTGCGCGCTCCTGTGCGCGGCCGCCACCCTAGACTGTGCATGCCTAATATTGAAGCAGACAGTCGCCACGATGTGCGATGAACTGTGGCGCGAACACCGCGCTGGGCGGCCGCGCTGATCAATGCCGTGACATTATTCCGCAGGAACGGATCTCGGCTCGCGTCGTGGGTCGCACTCTGCCGCGTCAGCTGATCAGACGCGCCAGCAAGACAACAACGATCGCACCGATCGTTGCTGTGACAACCTGCGAAGCCAGAGCATTCTTGATCCCGAGATTCACGCCCAAAGCGCTCAGCAAATAGCCGCCAACAAAGGCACCGAGAACCCCTGATACCAGATACTGGATCAGGCCACCGCCGCCCACGATGAAACTTGCCAGGAAGCCGGCCACGATGCCAATGATGGCAAACACGACCAGCTGTTGCGTATTCTTGTCCATTCCAATCCCACCCGTCTGCTCTTCCGCGCACGACGTTTAGCCTCGGCACATGTCTGAGGCCATAGCGAATTGGTCAAACTGCTGGAGCACAGGAAACACCAAACCGGCTTCCCGCCCGAGCGTGCCTACATGTTGTGTATGCCTACATATGAATGACGCGCCCATACGCATCCAGAACGCTCTCGTGCATCATTTCAGAGAGTGTCGGGTGCGGGAACACCGTGTGCATCAAGTCTTCTTCCGTCGTTTCCAATTGCATGGCGACAACGTAGCCTTGGATCAACTCTGTCACCTCGGCCCCGATCATGTGGGCTCCGAGCAACTGCCCGGTTTTGGCATCAAACACGGTTTTGACCATGCCTTCCGGTTCGCCGAGCGCGATCGCTTTCCCATTGCCGCGAAACTGAAAACGGCCAACCTTCAACTCAAATCCGGCATCGCGCGCCTTGGCTTCTGTGAGCCCGACGCTTGCCACCTGCGGATGGCAGTACGTGCAGCCGGGGATTTTCAATTTATCCATGGCGTGCGTGTCCAGGCCCTTGATCGTCTCGACGCACATGACCCCCTCGTGTTCGGCCTTGTGCGCCAACATCGGCGGTCCGGCGACATCGCCGATCGCATAAATGCCCGGTACGGACGTCCGTCCATAGCCATCGGCGACAATGCAACCGCGATCGGTCGCAACACCGACCTTCTCGAGACCAAGGTTCTCAATGTTGCCGACCACGCCGACGGCCGAGATGAGCCGCTCGGCTTCGACGTGCTCGGTTCCCTTGCCGGTTTCAATGGTCGCCCGCACGCCTGCGCCGGCTTTCTCGACAGCGGTCACCTTGGCACCGGTCAGGATCCGCATGCCCTGCTTCTCAAAACGCTTTTGCGCCATGGCCGCGATCTCGGCGTCTTCAACCGGGAGTATCTGCTCCATGAGTTCGACAACAGTGACCTCAGCGCCCATGGTGCGATAGAACGATGCGAACTCGATCCCAATCGCGCCAGACCCCATGACAAGCAGCGACTTCGGCATTTCCGGCGGAACCATTGCCTCGAAGTACGTCCAAATGCGATCGCCGTCGGGCTCGATACCGGGGAGAACCCGGGGCCGCGCGCCAGTCGCAATAATGATGTGCTTCGCTTCGTAGGTGCCGTGCGGCAGCGTGCCCTTTGGCGGAGCGTGCGCCGGCTCAACCGCCGGCCGGCTCGGTGGGCCGACGACAACCTTACCGGGTGCTTCAATAAAGGCCTGGCCCCAGATGACGTCGACTTTGTTCTTTTTCAGAAGGAATCCGACACCGCCGTTGAGCTGGGCCGAGACACCCCGGGAGCGGCCGACAACAGCCTCATGATCAATGCGCATCTGTCCGTCGAGCACCAGGCCATAATCTTTGGCATGGGTCGCGTAATGATAGATCTCGGCACTGCGCAGGAGTGCCTTTGTCGGGATACAGCCCCAGTTGAGACAGATACCGCCAAGATGCTCCCGCTCCACCACGGCCACCTTGAAGCCGAGCTGAGCGGCACGGATTGCGGTGACATAACCACCAGGTCCGGATCCAATGACGAGAACATCATACGCAGCCATTGTTCAGCTCGCCTCCCGATTTTCCCAAAACGCTCTCATGCACTCATATAGGACGGGAGCACAAACCCGGCGAGACCGAACTCGTCAAATGGTAGCAGTCCTGCACCTAGCGTGCAGTCTCGCCCGTCTGCGTGCGCGAGAAACGTCAACAGCCAACATCGTCCCAATACCGGGTCCCAATACTGGCTCAACATCGGCTTTGAGATATGCGTGGCGTGGGACGTTAGCGAAAGAGCTGGCCATTTGCGCAAGCTCTTTCCCACATCTCCACCGCCAACACGTCAGAGTTGCGCCGCCGCCTAGTTCTCTGGCTTCAATGCTGCAGTCAGCGCCGCTGACGATGCTGCGCTTGACGCTTGTG
>JBCCOV010000024.1:0-36781 GCA_039039985.1 Pseudomonadota bacterium
GTTCACGGCGCGTCGGCGTCCCGAGCGCGACCTGCGGATGGCGAACGAACGCGCTGTCGATCACGCCGCCTTCGACCATGGCCTCTTTTGTCGCACGCAGGCCGCACTGGCGATTCTCGAAATTGATCACTGGCAGCACGTTGGCGTAGCTGGCAGCGGCTGCGTCCGTCTCGCCGGCGAGGTAGCGCGTCACGATGGGTTTGATCAGCTCAGGTATGAGTGCGCTGGTCATCGTTCCAGTCGCGCCGGCTTGCAGGTCTGCCAACAGCGTAATGCCTTCCTCACCATCGAACGGGCCGACAATGGCATCGTCGCCAGCCGCGATCAGGGCGCGCAGTTTGGCAGCCGTACCGGGCATTTCGATTTTAAAGTAAGACACCTGCGGGATCTCGCGGGCCATGCGCACCAGGAACGACACGGAAAGGTGAACGCCGGCAAGCGGGGCGTCCTGAACCATGATGGGAATATCGATCGCGGCCGCAATTCTTTGAAAATGCTCAAAAATACCTTGTTCATCGGGTTTGAGCAGCGCGCCATGATAGGGCGGCATCAGCATGATCATCTTCGCACCGGCCGCCTCACACACCTTGGCACGTGCAATTGCGATGTCGGTCGAATAATGGCTGCAGGTCACGATGATTGGCACGCGCCCGGCGACGTGCTCAGTACACACATCGAGCAGTGTGGCGCGCTCGTCGTCAGACAGCACGAACTGCTCTGAGTAGTTGGCGAGAATGCAGATGCCGTCGACGCCTTGATCCACCATGCAGTCGAGAACGCGTTTTTGCCCCTCGATGTCGAGCGCGCCGCCCTCTTTGAAGGGGGTTGGCGCGATTGGATAAATACCTGTCCAGGCCTGATGATCGACTGCCATCGCAAAGACATCTCCCTGATGCATACTATTGCTTTAATCCGACAAGGAAGCCGGCGCACGCTTTTGCACAACGGTGACCGGTGCGTGTCGAATGCGCAACCTCGTGGCAGCTGTTCGTTACGATTGCCGCAGAATTCGCGCAACGCATGCCCGGAGCTGGCATAGGGTTTGCGATGATGCACTGCCGACAGGGTAGCTGATCGCTGTGCATGACCGACGCAAGGCCCGTGGTCTTCGGATTCAGGAAAAAGCGGCTCCGAACGGAAGGCGAGGCAACCGCGATGACGAGATTTGACACGTATCAGGCATTGTCTTTCGATTGCTACGGCACATTGATCGACTGGGAAGCCGGTATCTCCAGCTGGGCCGAAGGCTGGATCGCACGTACTGATGCCGCAATGAGCGCGCAGGACTTTGTCGCGGCATTTGGCCGACACGAGCGCAACGTGCAGTCCGAGACACCCGAACTCCGATATCCGTTGATTCTTGCCGAGGTGCTCCGTCGCATCGCAGCAGAGAAAGATGTGGCCGTCGGCGATGACGATGCCGAATCGTTTGGTGCGTCAGTTGGCAACTGGCCGGCGTTCGAAGACAGTACCACGTCGCTGCGTGTCCTGGCCGAGCGTTATAAACTGATCATCCTGTCAAACGTGGATCGATCCTCGTTTGCACGATCGAACGAGCGCTTGGGCGTACGGTTCGACGCGGTGATCACCGCCGAAGACGTTGGTGCATACAAGCCAAGCACCAAGAGTTTCGACACCTTGCTGGCGACGGTGGACGGAATGGGCGTGCCGAAGCATGCGTTGTTGCACGTCGGCGAAAGCTACCATCACGACATTGAACCGGCCGTTCGCGATGGCATCGACGTTGTCTGGATCGACCGGGGGCGATCGACCGGGCGACCGCGCGCCTCGGGGGCGATTGGCACGGACGCAGAGCCGCTGGCGACCTACGAATCGATGTCCGAATTCGCACGTGCTGCACTGAATGGTAACGTCGGAATGTAAAACGCTCCAAACCGGCTATTGGGGCTGCGGTCAGCACACGCATGCGGGGCGCGCTGGCGTTCTACTCGGCCGCTGGGAGCAGTTCCGGCTCCGGCGGCGGGTCCGGTGTGTCATCAATCTCGATCACTGGCTGCATGGCCCTCAGATGTTCGTCTTGAAGATGACAGGCAATGGCGTGGCCGGCAGACATAACGCGCTCAGGCGGCGGTGTACTTTCGCAGGTGCCCGGAATGACGTAGGGGCAGCGCGTGGAGAACGGGCACCCGGCCGGCGGGTTCGTCGGCGACGGCAGTTCGCCCGACAGAACGATTTTCCGCTTTGTCACGCTCATGTCGGCGATGGGTACGGCCGACAAAAGGGCCTCGGTGTAGGGGTGGTACGGCGGTGAAAAGATCTCCTCCGTCGTGCCCTTCTCCATGATCTGCCCCAGGTACATAACGATGACGCGGTCGGCCAGGTAGCGGACCACAGACAGGTCATGACTGATGAAGAGCAACGTTGTCCGATTGTCGCGCTGAATGTCCATCAACAGCTCGGTCACCGCCGCTTGAACCGAAACGTCGAGTGCCGAGACCGGTTCGTCAGCGATTACGACTTTCGGATCGCCGGCGAATGCACGTGCAATGCCGACGCGCTGCTTCTGGCCGCCCGAGAGCTGGCGGGGGCGACGTTCGGCAAACTCTCTCGGCAGCTTGACCGTGTCGAGAAGCTCCAGAACCCGCTGATGGATTTTCACGGGATCTGTTTCGACGCCAAACTTCCGGATCACCCGCGCAATCTGGGAACCGACGGTATGGCTCGGATTGAGCGTGTCGAACGGGTTCTGGAAAATCATCTGGAGTTGGGCAACGGTTTTTGAATCCCGCTCCCGAACGCCGAGCTGCCCGAGTTCCAGATCGCCAAGGAACACTTCGCCGGCCGTCGCATCCTCCAGACCCATGAGAACTTTGGCAAAGGTCGACTTGCCGCAACCAGACTCGCCCACAATCGCAACGGTCTCCGCCTCGCGCGCCCGGAACGTCAGATCGTCGTTGGCTTTCACCGTTTTTGTTTCGCCGACCAGCAATAATCCCGTGCGTTGCACTTCGTAATGCTTGGAGAGTTCCTCGACCCGCAAGACGACATCACCAACTTCGACGGGTTCGCGTTGGGTGACGTTGACTGTCCGCGCGGTCCAATCGATTTCACTGGCCCGGACGCATCTGACCTTGTGGCCGGCATCGCCGCTGACGCTCACCATCGGAACCGCTGATGTGTCACATCGGCCCGAAACAAAGTGGCCGCAGCGCGGGCCGAAGTTGCAACCCGTCGGCCTTTGGTGCGGGAGCGGCAACTGCCCGGGGATTGCGACCAGCGGCCGTGCATTTTTGTCCGTACCTGGCACCGGGATCGACGAGAACAAGCCTTGCGTATAGGGGTGGCGCATGCGGTTGAAGACATCGTTGATGCGACCAACTTCGACCGCCTCGCCCGAATACATCACAGTCAGATGATCGCACGTTTCCAGGATCAGGCCGAGGTTGTGAGAGATGTAGATCATCGACGTCCCGATCTCGTTGGAGATGTCTTTGATCAGTTCAACGATGCCGGCTTCAACGGTCACGTCGAGCGCGGTCGTGGGCTCATCGAGCAAGAGCAGGGCAGGGTTGGACAACAACGCCATGGCGATGACGACCCGCTGCTGCTGGCCCCCTGAAATCTGGTGCGGATAGGAGTCCATGATGCGCCCGGGGTCTGGCAGCCGAACCTTCGCCAGCATCT
The DNA here is from genome assembly GCA_039039985.1 of Pseudomonadota bacterium. Classification (GTDB taxonomy): domain Bacteria; phylum Pseudomonadota; class Alphaproteobacteria; order Rhizobiales; family Hyphomicrobiaceae; genus JBCBWG01. The sequence continues at coordinate 3,646 of JBCCOV010000024.1, forward strand.
CGCGCGACCGCTCGAAAGCATCCGCTTGCGAGACTTCCTCGTGATACAGCGGAACCTCAGCGAGCTGGTCCGCAATCTTCATGGACGGGTTCAGCGAGGCCATGGGTTCCTGATAGACCATCGCGATTTTCGAGCCGCGAATTTGGCGTAACTCTTCTGCGGTCATCGTCCGCATGTCCCGGCCCTGGAACAAAATCTCACCGCCGGTAATCGCGCCGTTCTTGCCCATGTAGTTCATGATTGCGAGGGCAACGGTCGACTTCCCGCAGCCCGACTCGCCGACCAGGCCGTGGGCCTCGCCCGGCATAAGTCGCAAGTTGAAGTCGACAACGGCCGGAACTTCGCCGGCTCTCACAAAGTAGGAAATGCAGAGGTTACGGCACTCGAGAACCGGGGTCTGATCCAGGGGTTGAGCCCAGGTCTCCGCGAGGGTCTGGGATTGTATTGGCGTTGACGTGACCATGGGCCGTTCCTGTGTCATGCGGCATCACCGCCCCGGTGCATGTGGAGCGGGTTTTGATATCAATCTCGGAGAGCAACCTCGCGTAAGCCATCGGCCAGCATGTTGAAGCCGAGGACCAGGAGCGATACGGCAACGGCCGGAATGATCGCCATGTGGGGGAAGCCGGCGAGGACGAAGGATCGTGTCTCGGTGATCATGCCGCCCCAATCCGGATCCGGCGGGGGCAACCCGAGCCCGAGAAATCCAAGCGCGCCGATCGTGATCGTCGTGTATCCCATACGCAGGCAGAAATCGACAATCAGTGGGCCGCGTGCGTTGGGTAGGATCTCCCACAGCATGATGTACCAGGAGCTTTCGCCGCGAGTCTGTGCTGCGATGACGTACTCCCGAGTCGCAATGTCGAGCGTGAGCGACCGGACGATCCGCATGATGCCTGGTGAACTGGCGAATACGACTGCGAGAACGATGTTTGCGCCGGACGCGCCGAACTTCGCAATGATCAACACGTAGAGGACCATGACGGGAAAGGAGAGGATTACGTTCGCGATGAACGTGATGATTTCATCGGTCCAGCCGCGGAAGTAGCCGGCCATCAATCCCATCAGAACGCCGACAATGTACGCAGCCATCGTCGCCACCGTCGCATAGATGAGAACACGCTGGCCGCCCCACACGATCCGGGACAGCATATCGCGGCCGAGGTGGTCTGTGCCTAGCCAGAACACACCGCCGTCCGGCGCGGCGCTGAGCGGAAAGGCAAACGGAACCATCGGCAGGTTTGGATCGTACGGGGCGATCAGCGGTGCCAGCACCGCCATCAGCGCAAAGCCCAGGACGATGACCGCGCCAATCGACCCAACCCAGCTTTCGCGCAGCAGGGCAATACTCTCAAGCCATCGCCGCATCGTTGACGGTGGGCGCGCTATCGGTTCCGGCGTTGTCGTCCGTGTGGGCGTGATGTCGACCATCCCGTCACCTCAACTGAACCGAATGCGGGGATTGAGATAGGTGTAGACGATGTCGCCAATCGTCTGTGTTGTGACGGCGACGAACACGGCAACGATGCCGCACGCCTCAATCACGTAGATGTCGCGGCGAAGCGCCGCCTCCAGCAGCAGCGCGCCAAAGCCCTTGTAGCCGAACGCGTACTCGGTGACGACGACGCCTGAGAGCAGCCAGTTGAACTGCAGCATGATGACGGTGAATGGCGCGATAAGCGCGTTGCGGAGCGCATGCCGCATAACCACGCGATTGTAGGGTATGCCCTTCAGAACCGCCGTCCGGATGTACTGCGACGTCATCACCTCGGCCATGGAGGCGCGCGTCATGCGCGCGATGTAGCCGAAGCCGTAGAGCGTGAGCACCATAACGGGCAGTATCAACTCGACCGGATTGAAGCCGGCCGTCATGGAGGATGTGCCGGGCAGCCAACCGAGCCAGAATACGAAAATGCCGCCGAGAATGACCGCGCTGGCATATTCGGGGATCGACGTCGTGATGATGGACACGAATGAGATCACGCGGTCCTGGATCGAGCCTTCCTTGATCCCCGCGAGCACGCCGAGAACAAGGGCCAGTGCCACCATGACAAGAAACGTCACGCCGGCGAGAATACCCGTGTTGGCCAGACGATCCCAAAAGATCTCGTTGACTGGAACTTTGTAGATAATGCTGTCGCCGAGGTCGCCTTGAGACAATCGGACCAACCAGTCGACATAACGGACCATGATCGGACGATCATAGCCGTTCTGCTGTATCCACGCCTCGAGTTGCTGGTCTTGCGCAAACGGCCCAAGGACGCTTCGGGCAACAAGCTTAGGGTCGCCTTCGTTCATAAAAAACAACAGCATGCTGACAACCAGCATGATCAGCAGCATGATGCCGAGGCGGCGCAGAATCAAATTCAGCATTAGCGCGACTTAGCGGCCTCCCCTAACACTCTCTCCCAGGAGTAAGGGAGAGAGCGCATTAACATTGGACCCGACATCTAGCTGTCCAGCCAAACGTTCTGGAACTGATGGTAAAGCGTCGGGTGAACGTCGAGGCCTATCACTTTCTTGCTCGCCGCCTTGGAAATCTGACGCCAGAACGGTTGAGGAATGACCGCTGCATCGCGCAGGATCTGTCTGCACACCTTCAGCTTCTCTTTGCGCGCGTTAACGTCGAGTTCGGCTTCGGCTTCATCCAGCGCTTTGTCGAAGGTGGGATCTGAATAGGCCGACTCGTTCCACGGGACACCGGTGCGATAGGCGAGCGAGAGAACCATGGTGCCCAGCGGTCTGTGCGTCCACGACGTGTAGCCCCACGGCGCCTTTGTCCAGTTCTCCCAATACTGCGCCGACGGCATTTTGTTGATCGTGACATCGATGCCGGCCGGGGCGCATTGGGCTTTCAGGACGGACAGCGTCGACGTCATCCACGGCCCATCGGTATCGCCGTTGGAAATCGTGAGTTTGACACCGTTTTCATAGCCCGCGTCCTTCAGCAGCTTCTTGGCGAGTTCAATGTCCCGCTTTGGCTTTGGCATATCGTCTGCGTAATCCGGATGGATCGGGCAGACGTGGTCGTTTTGTGCCGGAACGCCGAGATTGTTGAACCCTTTCGACGCCAGCTCATTATGATCCATGCAGGCCAGAACGGCTCTGCGCAGATTGACGTTGTCAAACGGCTTTTCCGTTACGCGGAAACGCGCCACCGCTGTCTGGGCGGTCGTGGTTGTCAGCACGTCCAATGTTGGAATGCGCTTGATCGTCTCGACTGATTCGACGGGAAGACGATACAGCGTGTCGACTTGGTTGGAGATGATCGCCGCTACCCAGGCGTTGGTATCCTGTCCATGGTCGAAGTAGTGGATTTCGTCGAGATGGAAATCACCGGCCCACCACTTGCGGGCCTTCTTGAGGATCGCGCGTTCACCGACACGGAATTCGGCCAAATCGAATGGTCCGGTGCCTATCGGATGCTTTGAGAGATCGGCCGGCGTATCCTTGCCGAAGCTGCGGTGCACGATCGCCGCCGGGTAATTGTAGAAATTCTCCGGAATCGCGAGCGCGGCCTTTCTCAGGTTGAACTTGATCGTGTTGTCGTCGATCACTTCAATGGCATTGCCGATAGCGCGTTTGGCCATTTTCGGCTTGCCGTCGGCGCCTTTCTCACCCGTGTCATATTCCTCGACCATGGCGTCGAACAGCCCGAGGTTGGACGACCCCGTCGCCGGGTCCAGCCAGCGCGCCATGTTGTGCGCGACATCGGCCGCGGTGAAGTCATCGCCATTCGACCATTTGATGCCTTTGCGCAGGTGGAACACCCAAGTCTTGAGATCCTCACCAGCTTCCCAGCGTTCGGCCAGGTAGGGCACCGTCGTATTGTCGGCCCGGGTGCGCGTCAGGTACTCGACGATAAAGCGGGCGACGTTTGATTTCTCCGTCCAGTCAAACGTGGCTGGGTCCGTCATTTCCTGAACAGCCATCGAAACACGAAGTGTGCCACCCGGCTTCGGTGTCTCAGCGGCACGCGCAACCGAGCCAAGCGGCCGGCCGAGCAGAACATCTGCGGTCGCGTACGCTGCCGCGCTTGTCATCCCCAACAGGCAAGCCTGGCGCAGGAAGTCCCGCCGATCGATTCGGCTCCGATCCAATTGGTCGGTCAACTCAGGCAGGTAACAGTGCGTTTCCGCGCCCCACTTGCGCTCCATCGGCAAGAGGTACTTCCGCTTGTCGCGATTGAGCACGTTTTTCTTAGCCATCCACATTCTCCACGGTCTTGCCCGTACCAGGACCCGATTTTTGAGACTCGAACTGAACCTCAGGCTCCGGCGTGGTGCATCGGGGCGTCACCCAAGGCACCGCGCCGGAGTTGGTGACATGTGAATTAGAGCAAACTTCCAGACACTTGGCCACACTACAAATGCAGCAGAAAACCCTGATTTCACTGATCGGGAAGAAAGTTCAGCGCTAAGAGCGGCAGTCTGCGCAAGTTCATGGGTTCTGATAAACTTGTACCAATAAGAACATCGGAATTTCTGATGCGAGATTTGCTATGGATAAGTAGAGTGTTCAAGAATTCGCTAGGCTCTGGCAGCGCGATTGCATCGAATTTTGCTTTCTGACATCTTGGTCGTAAAGGTCTTTTCGGAGCTGTGTTGACGTGACACTTGAGCTCGCCGGGCCGGTTCGCTACGCCGCTGGTCATGAGCGACAAACCGATTCTTCCTGGGCCAGGCCCAATCGAGCACGTTAGTCTCCGTGAAGCGCTTGAAGAGCGCTATCTGGCTTATGCCCTGTCGACGATTATGCACCGGGCGCTGCCGGACGTGCGCGACGGCCTGAAACCTGTGCATCGCCGCATTCTCTTCGCCATGCGAGAGCTTCGGCTCGATCCGCCGTCAGGCTATAAGAAGTGCGCGAAAATCGTGGGCGAGGTGATGGGTAACTATCACCCGCACGGCAACCAGGCGATCTACGATGCGCTGGTCCGTCTGGCACAGGACTTCGCCGTGCGCTACCCGCTTGTCGATGGTCAGGGCAACTTCGGCAACATCGACGGCGATAACGCTGCGGCGATGCGCTACACCGAAAGCCGGATGACGGAAGTGGCGACGATGCTGCTCGACGGCATCGAGGCGGACACGGTCGATTTTCGTCCGACCTATGACGGTGCGAATGAAGAGCCGGTCGTTATGCCGGCGTCGTTTCCCAATCTTTTGGCCAACGGCTCGTCCGGCATTGCCGTGGGGATGGCAACAAACATTCCCCCGCACAATGTCGAGGAACTTGCGAATGCGCTCCTGCACTTGATCAAACATCCGAATGCGTCGATCGAGAAACTGGTCGATTTCATCCCAGGGCCGGACTTTCCAACCGGCGGCATAATCGTCGAGCCTCATGATCAGATCGTTGAATCCTACCGCACAGGCCGCGGCGGGTTCCGGGTTCGGGCCTGCTGGGACCGGGAAGACACCGGACGGGGCGGTTATCAGATCGTGATCACCGAGATTCCCTATCAGGTGCAAAAGGCAAAGCTGGTCGAGAAAATCGCTGACCTGGTGACCAATCGTAAGCTGCCGCTTGTCGGCGACGTGCGCGACGAAAGCGCCGAGGAAATCCGCCTGATTATCGAGCCGAAAAGCCGCACGGTCGATCCCGTCCTGTTGATGGAGAGCCTGTTCAAGCTGACAGAGCTCGAGTCCAGGTTCGGGCTGAACATGAACGTGTTGTCCGGCGGGCAGATTCCGAACGTGCTCAGCCTCCGCGATGTGTTGTGGCAATGGCTCGAGCACCGCATCGAGGTTCTGGTGCGCCGCTCGGAATTCCGACTGCGCAAGATCGAACATCGCCTCGAAGTGCTGGACGGATATCTCATCGCGTTCCTGAACATCGATGAGGTGATCCGGATCATTCGTTTCGAGGACGAGCCCAAGCAGAAGCTGATGGCGAAGTTCAGCCTCAGTGACGTGCAGGCCGAGGCAATTCTGAACCTGCGTTTGCGGGCATTGTCGAAGCTCGAAGAGATTGAGATCCGCGCCGAGCACGATCGCCTGACGGCCGAACGGCGCCAACTGAAAAAGCTGCTGAAGTCTGAACAACTGCAGTGGAATCGGATCAGCGACGAGATCAAGGATCTCCGCAAGCGCTTTGCCAAGTCGACGGCACTCGGACGCCGCCGGACGGAGTTTGCTGAAGCGCCGGAAATTGATTTTGACCTCGACGAAGCGATGATCGAGCGTGAGCCGATCACGGTCGTGCTGTCTGAGAAAGGTTGGTTAAGGGCGCTCAAGGGCCATCACGATGACCTGGGCCGCCTAGATTTTAAGCAAGGCGACAGCTTGAAGGCTGCTGTCAAAGCGCAGACAACAGATAAAATCCTGGTTTTCGCGACGAACGGCCGGTTCTTTACCTTGTCGTGCGATCAGCTGCCCGGAGGGCGCGGGCATGGCGAGCCGCTCAAGCTGATGGTCGATCTGGAGGAGAGCCACGCGCCAGTCGCAATGTTTGTCCACAGACCTGGCCGCAGACTAGTTGTCGCATCGGCTGGGGGCTTCGGCTTTGTTGTCCCTGAGGATGAAGTTCTGGCATCGACGCGAAAGGGCAAGCAGGTGCTGAATACGGGGGGCGCAGACGAAGCGGCAATTGTCGTGCCGGCCGACGGCGATATGGTCGCGACCGTTGGAACAAATCGCAAATTGCTCGTTTTCCCGATATCCGAACTCAATGAGATGACGCGCGGAAAGGGTGTTATTCTTCAGCGGCTGCGCGACGGATCATTAGCGGATATCCAGGTCTTTCAGGATGCGGACGGGTTGTGCTGGATCGACAGTGCCGGCCGAACGTATACTCTCCGAAACGGCGACTTAGAGCCTTGGCTCGGCCAACGTGCACAAGCCGGAAAGCCTGTTCCAAAGGGCTTTCCACGCAGTAACAAGTTTGGGCTTGAGATTTCCTAGCTTTTGATCGGTTGCGTGAGTTCCAAGAGGATTATGTGATCGTGTGCCAGTTCATAAGGGGTGCAAGAGGCATAGTCGCAGTGTGTGCGCTGCTTGCATCTGTTGGATTATCGACAGACGCGAGCGCGCAGACGAAGGAATGCCAGCGGGCCGAGTTCGAGGCTGTTGTCGACGAAGCCGGCCGGACGCTGCGCCAGATTAACGGTCAACAAAAGCCGAAGTTCCAGATGAAGCTCCGCGCTTTGCGAGAAAAGCGGGGTTGGAGCGACAAGGAGTTTCGCCAAAAAGCGACACCGTTCGTTCAGGATGAAGAAACGACAAAGTATGATGAACGCATACGGCAGCGGCTGTTTGACATCACGAACCTCGGCACAAGCGAGAGTGAGTCGGCGACGACAGCGGATTGCAAACTGCTGAACGAGCTGCGGTCAGCCCTCGGCGATCTTGTCGAGGCGCTCGAAGGGAAATGGTCCTACCTGTTCGCCAAGATCGATAAAGCGCTTGCTGAATGAGCTGAACGCGCAATGCGATTGCGTGAATCGAATTGCGTTAATCGATATGAATGTTAATCAATCCTGTCGTTCAGTTTAAGTTCAAATCGCACGCGCAATACCATTACGCATTGAGGGCAAGTTGCCGTTCGGAGCGTAAACCAAAATGATGTTCCCAATTATCCGCCTTTACAATCAGGGCCGCGTTGGTTTGGCCCTTGGCGTTCTTGCCATAGCCACTGCCGCCACTATAGGTGGTACGGGTACTATGGTCGCAACTGCCACCTCGGCCAAAGCGGACGAGTGCTTCGTCTATGTGCGACACTGGGGACGTAAGACCTATTCCCGCTGGGAGGCGCGGCGGCTGGCTCGTCAAGGCTTGAGCTGGAAGCGGCGCGCCGTGTTTCGCGCAACGCCGGCCGGCCCGATGCGCATCCTGCAGTGCAAAGTTCGGCAGCACGGCGAATGGCAGTGCCAAGCCGGCCAGCGTGTCGACGCCTGCATCTGACTCGCATCCCGTCCACGCCGAACACGTCGATGGTCAGCCGTGTTTCGCGCATACCTGATCACCGCGTGCGCCAATCAGCTTGCGGTTGATCGCGGCGCCAAGCAAACTCCGATCGGTTTGCTGACCGGAGCCGAACTGACGTCTGATCCTGTCGCTTCAGATCCACCGCTGCTCGCAATGATTGAACAGCGCCGGATCGAGGCCAAGATCTGAGAGCACGTCTATAAGACTCTGACAGCAAGCTGCGGCCGCGCGGTCGCTGCGCGCACAGTCGCAGACGTGTTGCGGCCGTCGTCCATAGGGCACGCTGGCCAGACGGAGGAGACGAGCCATGAAACTGATCAATCCAGCTGACGTACCGCAGCCGGCTTCGCAATATAGTCAGGCCGTTCTGTTATCGGGCAGCGGCGAGCGTCTGGTCATCTCCGGGCAGATCGGCATCCGCGCTGACGGAACGATTGTGGACGGGCTCGAAGGTCAGATGGAGCAAGCGTGGCGCAATGTTCTGGCCATCGTTCGTGATGCCGGGTTCGAGCGGCAGCATTTGACGCGGCTTGTTATCTACGTGACGCAGCCCGGCAGCGTCGGCGTCTACCGATCGGTACGTGACAGAATGCTGAAGGGCCATCGCTGCGCGAACACCTACCTTGAGATTTCTGGGCTCGCCTTGCCGGAGTTGCTCTGCGAAATCGAAGGCGAAGCCGAGAAACCGGCATAGCTTCGCGATGATTGGAGATACGTGCCACCGCGGTGGCACGTCGGCGGGCCGGCATCAACGTATAATGAGAACGTCGCGGGGGGCAGCAGGATGGCGCGTACAGCAAACACAACAACGGGCCGATCGGCGTTTCTCTCGCTGCTGAAGGACGAAGGGATTACCCATCTCTTCGGCAATCCCGGCACGACCGAACTCCCGATCATGGACGCGTTGCCGGATCATCTCGATCTCAAGTACGTGCTTGGTCTGCAAGAAGCCATAGTTGTCGCCATGGCGGACGGTTATTCGCGTGCCAGCGGAGAACTCGTCGCGTGCAACGTCCACGTCGCACCCGGCCTCGGCAATGCCATGGGGGCGCTCTACAATGCGAAGTTCACGGGTACGCCCATGATTTTGACGGCGGGGCAGCAGGAACTTGGCCACGGCCTGCGCGAACCGTTGCTGTACGATCCGCTCGTCCCTATTGCGGAGCCGCTTGTGAAGTGGGCCGTCGAGGTTCCGCGATTGGAGGATCTTCCGCTTATTGTCCGCCGTGCTGCGAAGATCGCGACGACACCGCCAACCGGGCCGGTCTTCATTTCGCTGCCCGGTGACATTCTGAATGCCGAGGGCGCGATTGATCTTGGGCAGTCGTCCCGTGTCGAAAGCGCGACGCGACCGTCGGATGAGCTTGTCCGGCGTCTTGCCGAGCGCATCGTCGCCGCCAAAGCGCCGGTGATTGTGGTCGGTGACGAGGTTGTTAAGTCAGATGGCCTGAAGGCCGCAGTCGCGCTCGCCGAAGCGGCGGGTGCCGCGGTGTGGCAGCAAACAATCGCCTATGGTTCTCACTACCCGTCCGAGCACGCCTGTTACGTTGGAACGCTGTCGCGGGATCAGAAGACAACGCATGCCCAGCTCGCGCCGTATGATCTGATGATTGCGATCGGCACGGACCCACTACGCATGTCGGTCTGGAGCTCTACCGAAGCCAAGCCTGATGCTCTTGCCATCATCCAGATCGGATTGGTCGACTGGGACATTGCCAAGAACTATGCCGTTGACATTGGCGTGCAGGCAGATGTCGCTGAGACAATGCGCGCCCTTGTCCCGGCTCTATGTGCCGTTGGCGGACAGGGCTTCGCCGAGGCAGCAGCGGGGCGTGTCAAGGAAATCGCAACGGACAACTGGTCGGCGCGCCGCGTGCGCCTCGCGTCCAGGATCGCAGAAGGCGCCGCGCAAGAAACTCCGATTTCGGGTGACTGGCTCACGCTGGCACTGGCCGAGGCGTTGCCGGACGACTGTGTTTTCGTAAATGAGAGCCTGACGTCTGGACGCCATGTTGCCGATCTCGTGCCTTACAAGGACCGCTACAGCTTTCATGGCTTGGCGTCTGGTGGGATCGGCTGGGCCGTGCCAGCGGCTGTCGGGATTGCGCTCGCTCAAGCGCCGCGACCGGTCTGCTGCTATGTCGGTGACGGCAGCGCCATGTACGGCATTCAAGCGCTATGGAGTGCGGCTCACTTGAAGCTTCCGATCACGTTCGTGATCCCCAACAATGGCGGCTATCGCATTCTCAAACAGCGTCTGTTGGCCTTTCACGGCAACAGTCGTTTCATTGGTATGGATCTCTCGGAGCCTGAGGTGGACTTTGTCGGGCTCGCCCAATCCATGGGTGTCACAGCGCGTCGCGTGACAGAGCCGGGCGAGGTGCAGAGTACGCTCAGCGCAGCGCTACGCGGCGGGCAGCCCAATCTTGTGGAAGTGATGGTCGACGGCAGCGTTGCTTAGTGGGTTTTGGGTTTCGCTCACGGGTTGCTGTTTTCGCTCACGGGCTATTCCGGCCTTGCGGCCGGGCCCTCCGCGTGGGCGGCGCAACGCGCCGGGCCGCAGTCGCGGCCTGGGATCGTCCTCACAGGATAGCCAGCGCGTGTTGTTTATCGCTCACGGGCTGTTCCTCGCTTCGCTCGGGCCCTCCGCGTGGGCGGCGCGACGCACCGGGCCGCATTCGCGGCCTGGGGTGCCAGACGGCTAACCCGCGCTTGTTGTTTATCGCTCATGGGCTGTTCCGGCCCGGGTACCGTCTTCGCAGGATAGCCCGCGCTCGAGCCGCGAGCTTGCGAGCGTGCGCACAGCGCAAAAGAAAGACTCTTTTCGCTCACGGGCTATTCTGGCCTTGCGGCCGGGCCCTCCGCGTGGGCGGCGCAACGCGCCGGGCCGCATTCGCGGCCTGGGGTGCCAGACGGTTAACCCGCGCTCAAGTAGCGAGCGCTTGTCGCGAGCGGTAGCGCACGTAAAGAATCGCGAAAAGCTCTAATCCTCGTCATCCGTTCGCCACGGCTTCAGCATGACGCCCATGGCCACGGCACATGCGGCAAAGAACGGCACAATACCGATGATCATCATGGCGATCACAGCGCCGGGGTCGCTTGTTGTTTCCAGAAGCGTGCCGATCTGCGCGATGTCGAGCAGATAAAGCGCGGCAATGAATACCAGACCCAACGCGCCACCGGTCACGGCGTCCAAAGCCATATCGCGAAGCATTGCGACCTCCATGAAACGTCCATTTCCATGAAACGCGCTAGATCATTTCTGCCGTAAGGCGGAACTGATCGACTTGTGATCGATAGCGAAGTTAGCCGTTCGTCACGTGCGTTGGATGCGCAGCGGTCAGAACACATGTCATAAACAGGCTGTTCGGATCGGGCCGATAATTGCCGAACGGGCCGCATGGCTTAAATTCAAACCGCTCGTAGAGTGCGCGCGCCGCCGCATATCCATCGCGCAACCCTGTCTCAAGGCTAAGACGCTCATAGGACCGCGCCCGGCCTTCATCGATGAGATGCTGCAGCAGTCGTGTGCCATAACCGTATCCTCGCGCGGTCTCTGCGACGTGCATGGATTTGACTTCACCATGGACCGGGCTGATTTCCTTCAGGGCACAGCAGCCAACCACTGCGCCGCCGTCTCGCAAGGTCCAGAACGTAACCGAGGGTGCTTTCAGACCATCAAGGTCGAGGACATGGGTGCTCTCGGGGGGTGACCGCACGCTTGAGTGGGCCTCATGCTCGCGCAACACGTCCCGAACATCAGCCACATGCGGGTCTTCGATGCGGAACTCCATGTCTCTCAACTCCCGTTGACGGCACATAACCGGCGAGACGACGTCAGACATCGTGGCACTTGCACCGTTTGGCCAGACCTGCGAACCATTTCAGTGCGATGGATACAGTCAATCTACCACTCATTCTAGCGGCGGCATTTGTCTCGACCGCGAGCCCGGGCCCGGCCACGCTAACGATTGCGGGCACGTCCATGGCATTCGGTCGCATCTCGGGGCTGGCTGTCGCCGCTGGTGTCACAACGGGATCCTGGCTTTGGTCGGTTGCGGCGGCGCTCGGCCTTGGGGCGGTAATGCTTGCGAACGTGTGGGCGTTCGAACTCTTGCGCTATGCCGGCGCTGCCTATCTGCTCTACCTGGCCGTGAAGTCGGCCCGCTCGGCGTTCAAACAAGACGATGTCAGCGCGCTTCAGGTCCGGACAACCTCGCTCGCGACCGCCTATGGCAAAGGGCTGCTGCTGCATCTGACCAATCCGAAAGCCATCTTGTTTTTTGGGGCATTGTTCGCGATCGGCGTTCCAGCCGGCGCGTCAACGGATGCTCTTGCGCTCGTGATTTTTGCGGTCGGTCTGCAGAGTTTTGTCGTCTTTCATGGCTATGCCCTGCTGTTTTCGAGTGCGCCCTTGGCAGCAGCGTATGCACGACTGCGCCAGTGGTTCGAGGCGATCTTCGCGTTGGCCTTCGGAGCAGCCGGGCTAAAGTTTCTGACCGCGCGATTAGAGCCGTAGTGTGACGATGGGCGAATGGCTCAGCTCGATGCGATGCCGGGCTCGATGCGATTCAGCTCGATCCGATAATGACAACGGGGTGCCCGGCAAACCAGAACACCCCATCGATAATCGATAATCCAGCGCCAGGCATCGCCATGTGCTGGCTGCGACGCAGAACAGATCGTCAGACGCGTTGCACAACGCGGGCCCGGATCGTGCCGCGCATCGCCCTGATTTCGCGAAGGACATCGCTGGTCTGGTTCACGACGCACTCGGCATCGAGCACCATGTAACCAAGCTCACCCCGGGTCTGGTAAAACTGCGAGACAATGTTGATGCCGTGTGCGTCAAAAATCGCGTTCACGGCCTTCAGCTGCCCTGGAATATTCTTCGACAACTGAATGAACCGAGTCCCGGTCGGACGCACCGGCAGCTGCGCTTGCGGGAAATTGACTGCGCCAACCGTTGATCCAACATCGGAATAGTCAATGAACTTGCGCGCAACCTCCAAGCCGATCCGACGCTGCGCTTCCTGCGTCGAGCCACCGACGTGCGGTGTCAGGATGACGTTGTCGAGGCCCTGAAGCGGGGATTCAAATATCTCGTCATTGCTGCTTGGCTCGACTGGGAAGACATCAATGGCTGCCCCGCCGAGATGATCGTTGCGGAGTGCTTCGGCGAGCGCATCCAGGTCCACGATGTTGCCGCGCGCGTTGTTGATCAGGAACGACCCCGGCTTCATTTTCCGCAGCTCGGTTTCGCCGATCATGTTGTTCGTATCGCGGGTCTCCGGGACGTGCAGCGACACGACATCAGACTCTGCCAGCAGCGCATCGAGCGACTCGACACTGACCACATTACCGTGATGCAGTTTGTCTGCGGGATCGTAGAAGATGACCCGCATACCCATAGCCTCGGCAAGCGTGGCAAGCTGGGTCCCGATGTTGCCGTAACCGACAATGCCGAGCGTCTTGCCCCGAATTTCGTGGCTATTCGCGGCAGTCTTCCGCCATTTACCTGAGTGGGCGGCGTTCGATTTCGAAAAGATGCCGCGGTAAAGCATGATGATTTCAGCAATCGTCAGCTCAGCAACGCTACGCGTATTTGAAAATGGTGCATTAAACACTGGAATCCCCATCTCGTGGGCAGTCTCGAGATCCACTTGATTGGTGCCTACAGAAAAACAACCGATTGCAATCAGTGAGCGGTTGCCGTCGATGACCTCGCGCGTGATCTTCGTGCGCGAGCGAATGCCGAGCATCGCCACGCCCGTCAGCCGTTCCCGGAGTTCCTCGGGCCCAAGCGCCGTTGTCAGCCGTTCGATGTTTGTGTAGCCAGCGTCGCGCAACGTCTTAACCGCTGTATCGGCAATGCCTTCAAGCAGCAGCACAGGGATCTTGTGTTTTGCGCGAGAGAGCCGAGGCATCTCGGTCATGTGTTCAGATCCTCCAGACGTCTGAGCGAGTCTCGTTCGAGCCAAGGTTAAGAAGCTCGCTATATCGCAATAGCGGCCTCCAGAAACTAGGTGCACTTTTCGGCTAAAGCTGTTCCCGAAGTATCAGCTGAATCTGCTCTGGCGATCGCCCAACGGCGGTGACACGGTATCACAGTTGGACTGTCGTCATGGCGATTGGCTGATTTTTAGTCAATGCGACGATACCTTCGGCAACGTGAATTACGATTGAACGTGTGGGGTTAGCATTTGCCGTTGCGATAGCAACACGCGCAATTGTGGTATCTGCCATGCATCGCAGCTGACGTTTTCGCGCTGTCGACTGTCCCATCACGATTGCGATGAGCCGGGCCACGGATTTCTGAAAGGTCGGACGGGCGGAAACGATCGCAGCCAGAACGTGGTTTATTGCAACACTGCCAGCCATTGCCGCCAAAGGCGGACTCGCTTCGCGGGCACACATTCCACGTTTGCGTCACTTGCCACGTTTGCGTCACTCGGCCGGCAACCTATGAAATCGCACTGCTGGGTGGCCGGCCGGAAGGACCGAAAGAACAAGCGCGGGACGGTTTCAGGTTAACCTGAAACGTTGGAGCTAGTCCTTCGCGCGAATCTTGTCGAAGTCGGCCGTGTATTCGTCAGCGCAGAACGTGCCACCCTGATAGTACTCGGCAACGGGATCACCAGCCGGTTCTTCAGATGCAAGCACAACTTTGGCGTAGTCTTCCGACTGCGACTTTGGCCGGTAGCCGAGCGCATAGGCTCTGGCATTTTCGTACCAGGACCGATCGTTATCTGAGGTTGCGTAGACCACCTCATAGACCAGTTCCGGCGTCTCAAGCCCAATCGCGCAGAGTTGCGCAATATCGTCCGGGCTGATCCAGATCGCGAGACGGCGTGCATCGACCGGTTGGTCGTTCACATTGCCAATTCGCAGGCTCATGACACCTAAGCCGTGTTTGTAGGCGTACATGGCGCCAAGACCTTCGCCGAACACTTTCGATACCCCGTATCGGCTGTCGGGGCGCGGAACGACGTCCGGCGGAATCCGCAGATCGCGAGGATAATAGCCGACAGCATGGTTCGATGATGCAAAGATCACACGTTTGACACCTTTGCGCCGTGCAGCTTCGAACAGATTGTATGTGCCGATGATGTTGGCATTCAGGATCGTGTCCCAGGGTCCCTCAATCGAGTGGCCACCGAGATGGACAATGCCATCGATGCCATCGCAAGCCGCCTCGACCTCAGCCAGGTTCGCCAAGTCCGCTGCGACAAAGGTCTCGCGCGAATCCAGGTTTTCAGGTGTTTTTATGTCGCTGACGCGCAGCGAACCGTAACGTTCGACGAGACGCGGGCGCAGCCATGTCGCGATTCCACCGGCGGCGCCTGTCATCAACACGGTTTTCATTGCTCACCTCTCAAGCTCCGTGGGACTCGACGCTACCAAAAAACTCGCCAGCAATCACCCGGTCGCGATAACAGCAGGTTCTTGCCTCTGACAGTTCAACATAACCTAATGGTCGCAACAATCAGACCGCGCTCAAGGAGACGTCCCGTGCAGTATCCCGCAACAGCAGGTTGGCGCGATTTTCCGCGCTATCCGGACCCCGACGTGATCACGCTCGATCCCCGCTTCGAGGCCTATCGCAACATGAATGCGGCCGTCGAGCGGCTCTACACCGGAACGCGGTGGGGAGAAGGTCCGGTCTGGTTCGGCGATGGACGCTATCTGCTATGGAGCGATATCCCCAATCAGCGGATTCTGCGCTGGGATGACGAGACCGGTGCCGTCAGCGTTTTCCGCAAACCGTCCAATTACGCCAATGGCAATACACGCGACCGGCAGGGGCGCTTGGTCACGTGTGAACACGGCGGTCGCCGCGTGATCCGTACGGAATACGACGGCCGTATCACGGTCTTGGCAGATAGCTATGAGGGCAAGTCGCTCAACTCGCCAAACGATGTCGTCGTGAAATCGGACGACAGCATCTGGTTCACGGATCCGCCGTTTGGCATTCTCGGCAACTACGAGGGCAACAAGGCTGAGCCTGATCCAGCGTTAGGACAGAATGTGTATCGCGTCGACGGGGCGACAGGCGAGATCACCATCGTCGCGGATGACGTTCTTGGTCCTAACGGCCTCGCGTTCTCGCCGGACGAGCGCATCGTGTACATCGTCGAGTCGCGCGGCGTGCCCTATCGCAAGATCCTCGCTTACGACGTCGCGTCCGACGGGCGTACAATCACCAACAAGCGGGTCTTGATCGACGCTGGTCCCGGCGGGACGCCCGACGGATTCCGAGTCGACATCGACGGAAATCTCTGGTGCGGCTGGGGCATGGGTAGCGCCGAACTCGACGGCGTGATGGTGTTCGCGCCGGACGGGACACCGATTGGGCGAATCGCCTTGCCGGAGCGCTGCGCCAACGTCTGCTTTGGCGGCCTGAAACGTAACCGCCTGTTCATGGCGGCTGCCCAGTCACTCTACAGTCTCTACGTCAACACACAGGGTGTTGCGGGCGGGTGATCTCGGTTGGGCCGCGCGCTGAGTGTCCGACTGTTTTCCGTCATCGTCAGTTCCGCTCTGGTCCCAGGCCACAACCACTTATGTGACGACCCCGACGGATGCCGGGGTCCACCGATCGGCCGGGCGGATCGTTAGAGATCGGCCCGGATTCGGCCGGGATGCCGCACCGATCCACTCATTCCATCAATGTTAACGTTTGCGGATGCTGAAACGCGAACAATCGCGGGAGTACGCCCGTATGTCCGCCATGGATGCCGACCGGATACCGCCCGACCAAGCTTAGCATCCTTACCGCGCAATCTTCCCAATCACATGCCCTTGAACAATGATCAAAGTCTCCTATCTGTGATTTGAACAACGTTCAATTTTGACGAAAGGTCACCGAAAGCCATGATGCAGCGCGTTGTCGACTGGATTCTGGGAAGTGCTGCATCTGCAGCAGATTTGCGGTGGGACGATCAGCAGTCTCTCGTTATGTGTCGCCGCGAGATGCTTCGCTTGTCTCAGCCGCGATACACCGCGTTATGGCCGTGGCCTAAGCCGACAAGCGTAGACATGGCCCGATCAGACCACAGGGGGTCCTCTCATCGCTGCGGAGCCGTTGCACGATTTCGTGCTTTGCCGTTGAACACCGCTCGTTCAGAATTGTCAGCCATAAGACTGTGGTTCCGGGACGGGAATTCGGCTGAAATCGTACAAGCGCTGGCTAAGCCCGTTGAAACCAAGACGATTCGGCGGCGTCCTCTTGCCGGAAAACCAACGCAGTTCTGATTAGGTTCACATGAGCCGCCCTGTCCGCGATGGAGACGACCATGTTTCAGAGCCTGATGGGCTCGCGCCGCTTTGCGCCGATCTTCTGGTGTCAGTTCCTGTCGGCGCTGAACGATAACTTCCTCAAGACAGCGCTTGTCATTCTGATCCTCTACCAGATCGGCGAGTCCCAAGGTGCCACGTTGGTCACTCTTGCGGGTGCAACTCTCGTCGCGCCGTTCTTCTTTCTTTCCGCGCTGGGTGGCGAACTGGCCGACAAGTTCGACAAGGCCAAGGTCGCGCGCTGGATCAAGATTACCGAGTTTCCGATTGCCGTTCTTGCTGCCGGCGGCTTTGTCTTCGCGAACGTTCCGATGCTGTTTACGGCGCTGTTCGGCTTCGGGTGTATGGCGGCGCTGTTTGGCCCAATCAAATACGGAATCCTGCCGGACCATCTCGAAACGCGGGAGCTGCCCGCCGCCAACGCGCTGGTCGAAGGCGCGACGTTCCTCGCGATCCTGGGCGGCACAATTGCTGGCGGTCTGGCGCTGGTCTCGTCCGGGGATGGCCAAGGCACAGTGATCCCGATTAGCGTCGTGGCCGGCCTGATGGTGACATTCGCGGCACTCGGTTATCTGTCATCGACGTTGATCCCGAATACCGGCCGTGCGGTGCCGAGCCTGCGCATCACGCGCAATCCGCTATCATCAACTATCCGGCTGCTCGGGGAGCTGCGAGAAGATCGCCGTCTTTGGATTGGCGGTCTCGTGACCTCGTGGTTCTGGATGTCCGGCATCGTTGCACTGTCGCTCTTGCCGACGATCATCAAGGAACAGATTGGTGGCTCGGAAACTGTCGTCACATTGTGCCTCGCGGTCTTCACGGTTGGTATAGCAACCGGCTCGTGGCTGGCTGCTGCCGCGTCTCATCACCGTCCGAACCTTGCCCTCGTCCCAATCGGTGCGGCCTTGATGGCGGCATTCTCGATCTACGCGGCCGTCCAATTGTCAGGCCTGCCGCCGCTGCAGGACGGTGTTGTCGTCACGCCGGCCGAATTCCTGGCTCAGGACGCCGGTCAGCATTTGATCGCCGCACTGTTCGGCTTGTCCGCCGCTGGTGGACTTTTCATCGTCCCGTCGTTTGCCGCAGTTCAGGCTTGGGCGCATCCGCAACGACGGGCCCGCACGATCGCAGCCGTCAACATCCTCAATGCCGCCTTCATGACCGTCGGCAGCCTTGGACTGGCGGCGGCGCAGGCGAATGGCGCGACCGCTGTTCCGGCCTTCGTCGTGATTGGCGTCGGCAGTCTCGTCGTCGCTGTGTTGATTGCCCGCATCTGGGGACGCGAAGCGATCCGCGATCTGGGTTACGCACTGTTTCGCTCAGCCTATCGCCTCGAGGTCAAAGGGCGCGAAAACCTTCCCGATCCCGGCACGCGCGCGATCATTGCGCCAAACCATGTGAGCTTCATGGACGGCCCCGTCCTGAATTCGATCTTGCCGGATCACGCGGCCTTCGCCATCGATACAGGTATCGCCCAAGCCTGGTGGGTGAAGCCGTTCTTGAAACTCATCAAGTCCTACCTCTTGGATCCGACGAGGCCATTGGCAACACGTCATCTTGTCCATGAGGTCAAGAAGGGCGAGACATTGGTCATCTTCCCTGAAGGCCGGCTGACGGTGACCGGCGGCCTGATGAAGGTCTATGACGGCGCAGCGATGATTGCGGACAAGGCGGATGCCGTTGTCATCCCCGTCCGGATCACCGGTCTTGAGCGGTCGTTCTGGAGCTACTTGCGCAAATCGCAGACTCGCAAGCAATGGTTCCCGAAGGTGACGGTTGAGATCCTCCCCGCGCGCACGCTGCCGGTCGACAAAGACCTGCGCGGTAAGGTGCGGCGCCAGGCGGCCAGCGCGGCCCTGCAGGATGTGATGGTTGCGGCTGCGGTTGAAACGGCGGACTTCGACCGCACGCTGTTCCAGGCGCTCACGGACGCGGCGCGAGAACGCGACACCGGCAAGCCGATTGTTGAAGACCCGCTGTTGACCAAGCTCTCGTACCGCAAGCTTATCATCGGGGCCCAAGCCCTCGGCGCGAAACTGGCGAAGACGACGGCACCGGGCGAAGCGGTTGGGCTGATGCTGCCGAATGCAGCCGGCGCAGCGGTCACGTTCTTTGCCATGCAGACCATCGGTCGCGTACCAGCCATGCTGAACTTCACCGCCGGTCCGGCGAACGTCGTGTCCGCATGCGGCACGGCTCAGGTCAAGACGGTGGTCACGTCACGCGCCTTTGTTGAGAAGGCCCACTTGGAAGCGCTTGTTGAGGCCATGGGCAAGGTCGCCAACATCATCTATCTGGAAGACGTTCGCCAAGAGATCGGCTTCCGCGAAAAGGTCTCCGCCATGCTGCGGGGCAACCGCCCTCAGGTGGCACGCAATCACAATGATCCGGCAGCGATCCTCTTCACATCGGGGTCTGAAGGCGCACCCAAGGCCGTTGTCCTCTCCCATCGCAACATCCTGTCGAACGCGATCCAGTCGCTGACGATCGTATCGGCAGATGGCGAGGACAAGGTCTTTAACGTGCTGCCGGTGTTCCATGCGTTTGGGCTGACGGCCGGTCTCGTTATGCCGTTGATCGCCGGCGTGCCGGTGTTCTTGTACCCGTCGCCATTGCACTATCGGATCGTGCCGGAACTGGTCTACCAGACGAATGCAACAATTGTGTTCGGCACCGACACCTTCCTCAACGGCTATGCCCGCACGGCGCACCCTTATGACTTCCGCAACGTGCGGATGATTCTTGCGGGCGCGGAACAGGTCAAGCAGCGCACGCGTGACATCTATATGGAGCGCTTTGGGACTCGTATTCTGGAAGGCTACGGGGTGACTGAGACGGCGCCGGTCGTTGCCATCAACACCCCGCTTGCCAATCGGACCGGGACTGTTGGGCGTCTGCTTCCGATGATGGAAGCGCGTGGCGAGCCTGTTCCCGGCATCACGGACGGCGAACGTCTGCTGTTGCGCGGTCCGAATGTGATGCTTGGCTATTACCGCGCTGAGCGGCCCGGCGTTCTCGAGCCGCCACCTGACGGCTGGCACGATACGGGCGACATCGTCGCGATTGATGCCGCCGGTTTTCTCACCATCAAAGGGCGTGCCAAGCGGTTTGCGAAAATCGGAGGAGAGATGGTGTCGCTGGCCGCGGTTGAGGCCGTGGCTGCCGAGTTCTGGCCAGATGCACTATCGGTCGTGATTGCGGAGCCGGACCCGCGTAAGGGCGAGCGCCTTGTGCTCGTGACCGAGCGTCAATCCGCCGACCGCAGCGAGTTTCGAACATTCGCCCGCGGCCGGGGCGCCAGCGATCTGATGATGCCGGCGGAGATCATGATTGTGAATCGTGTCCCGGTTCTGGGCTCCGGCAAAGCGGACTATGTTGCAACGACCGAACTGGTCGCCGAGCAGAGAAAGGCCGTTGCGGCTGCCGAATAACGCGCCGCCGCGATCACACGCCGTTACGTCATAACGACAAGGGGATGTGCGTGCAGCGCCTCCCCTTCAAGTATCTGGCGGACAACGTTCGCCAGGACGGGGGCCAACAGAAATCCATGGCGATAGGCGCCGTTGACCCGCACGATTTGCGCGTGGCGATCGACAATCGCTCTCGGCACATTATCCGGAAACGATGGACGGATGCCGGCACTCATCTCGACAATCTCCGCTTCGCCGAAGCCAGGGTGCAGCGCGTAAGCCAGTCCCATCAGCTCAAGTGCCGAGCGGACGGTCATGTCCGACGCATCTTCACTCTCGATGACAGTCGCGCCGACCATAAACAGGCCGTCTGGCCAGGGCACGACGTAGAGCGGATGCCGCGGGTGCAACAGCCGCACCGCGCGATTGAGCCGGACGTCGCGCGATCGAATGACCAGTCGCTCGCCACGTACGCCCCGGAGTTCCGGGAGGACGTCGCGAGCAGCCATGCCGCGGCAATCGATGACCCAATCCGCCGAGCGGGCACCATCCGGATCCCATGTGCAATCGAAGATGGCCTGCGCACCCGCTGATCGTGCTAGCTGCAACAAGGTCTCCAACGCCTCAGGCGTCGCCATGTGGGCCTCGTCCGGAAAGAACAGCGCGCTCTGAAAACGGTCCGCAAGGTCGGGCTCGAGATCTGCAATACGGGCACCATCGATCGCCTCGTGCCCGGTGGTCATGCGCGCAAATCGGCGCAACTCCGACAAGTCGCGTGCGCCGGCCACAACAAGCGAACCGTTCTCGACAAGATCCGGAAAGTGCGCGCGCCACAAGCGGGCTGCGGCAAGTCCGAAGTCGCGAACGACAGCTGGTGCAGCCTCGGCCTCACAGTACGGCGCGATCATTGCACCCGCGTACCGGCTTGCCGCATCGGAAAACGGAACGCGCGCACGCTCAAGAAGTTGAACCTCAAAGCCCGCACGTGCAAGTTCCAACGCTTGCCAGACGCCCAGGATTCCGGCGCCGACGATGGTCACGGAACCCTTGCGATATCCGGCTATCACGTCGCGCTCAGTCATCACCGCGGGCCACTCCTTCGCGACGCGGGTCAGCACCACCAAACAGCGATCCATTCCGCCGCACGATCACATGCAATCCGGACGTCGTTGTCGCCGGACGGATGGTATGGCCGCGCGGTTCAAGGCGGCTTTGAAACCATGGCGCCGGCGCGTCTTGCCAAGGCAGAGTCGGACCGCCGCTCAGCGCGCTGGCCCGTTTTTCGATTTCGAGCGGTCCGCCGCGATTCCCGAAGTTCAACAGATCAGCCGCTTGCTGGGCGTCCAGCTTCCAATCAATGAGGCCGATGATACCCTTCATGACATAGAGAATGATGCGGCTGCCACCTGGCGAACCGAGAACCGCAAACAGTTGCTTGTCGGGGCCGAACACAATCGTCGGGTTCATCGACGAGCGCGGTCGCTTGCCGGGTTCTACGGCATTTGCAATCGCGGTTCCGTCATCGTCGGTCGGGCGGAAGGAAAAGTCAGTGAGTTCGTTGTTCAGCAGGAAGCCGGCCGCCCAAACACCGGATCCAAAAGCGGTCCCGACCGACGTTGTCATCGAGACGGCATTGCCGGCCGCGTCGACAATCGAGACGTGAGTGGTGCCCGCACCTTCGATCGTATGATCACGGCCGTAGCCGCGCCGCGATAGTCCGGGAGGTAATCCGTGTGTGACCCGTTCGGCGGCGCGTTCCGGATTGATCAGCTGCGCGCGGGTGGTCAGGTACGCGGGATCGAGGAGCCCGCTGGGGATGGGCGCATGATCGGGATCGGCCATGTAGCGTTTACGATCTGCGAACGCGAGCCGTTGGGCTTGGGCAATCAAATGGACGGCATTCGCGTTCGCCGCATCGGCGGGCGACGTGCCGAGGTCAAAGCGCTCTAGCATAAACAAGGCTTGCGCAACGGTCAGCGCGCCGGATGACGGCGGCCCCATGCCACAGACGCGGTAACCGCTATACGGCGCGCAGACCGGTGGACGGACGATCGCGCGATAGTTGGCAAGGTCAGTTGGCGTCATGCCGCTGGGAAGGCCATTTGCCGATGCCGCCGCCGCAACGATTGCCTGCCCAATCTCGCCATCGTGGACAGCGTTCGGGCCACGCTCAGCAATCGTGCGTAAGGTCTTTGCGAACTCGGGATTCCGGAGGAGGTAGCCGACCGGTCGCGGCTCACCGGCGTCGTCAAAGAAGTAGCGACGCCCTGGCGGCGTAAAATAGTCAGCGCCGCTACGTTTCAGCAGGGCATTAAGGCGCGGTGATACGACAAATCCGGCTGTCGCAAGATCGATGGCCGGCTGGAACAAGGCGCGCCACGCCAGTTTGCCGTGCTGGCGGTGGGCATCAGCGAGCATGGCTATGACCCCGGGCACGCCAATCGACGCACCGGAGTTCATGGCCGAGCGAAACTTCACCGGTTGCCCATCCTGTAGGAACCGGTCGGGACGCGCGCTTGCCGGCGCGGTTTCGCGGCCATCGTAGCTTTTGAGTTGGGCGGACTGCTTGTCCCAATGGAGGAGAAAGCCGCTTCCGCCGAGCCCGGACGATTGCGGTTCGACGAGGTTCAAAACGAGCTGTGCCGCAATCGCCGCGTCGACCGCTGAGCCGCCGGCGCGGAGGGTTTTGAGGCCGGCATCGGCAGCGTATGGGTTTGCCGCCACGATCATGTGGCGCTTTGCGCGCACAAGCGCGTTCGTGGCGCGATCTGACGCAGCTTCGGGAGCTGCCAGTGTCTGCGCCTGGACGGCCGCAGGCAGCACCAGCGTCAATACGAAGATCAGGAGGCGAGATAGCATGGGATCAGCCCTGGTCAGCGATACGCGTGCAACTTAGAGCGGATTTGACGTCGATGGAACGTCCACTGGGTGCTCTGGTTCAATGGAAGTCACGCGACTTCGGCAGAATGCCGTCAACACGTTTGGGAATGACGCGTTCGTTGCGCGGATGACCCGCCCATCTGGGATGATCGGGTGAGCGCGCAGAGCCGGGATCGGGACGTAAGACTTCATCGGCATTCGCGATTGGAACCTTCATATCCTCGCGCCACTCCGAGAGCTGCAATAGCCAGTCGCTACGATCCTCAAGCCTTTGGCTGACAACATGGATAATGTCTTCATGACGCTGGATGCGGCCATGGACGACAACCAACCGTGCCGTCATGATCACTTTACGGAACCGTTCCAGCGTCTTGGGCCAGACTACGGTGTTGCAGACGCCGGTTTCGTCCTCAAGCGTCATGAACACGACTCCCTTTGCGGAACCAGGCCGCTGACGCACGAGGACGACACCGGCGACCGAGACCCACATACCATCTCTGGACTGTCGGAGCTCTTCGCACGTCACAATGCGTTGCTTTGACAAACCATCCCGCAAGAAGCTGATCGGGTGCGCCTTCAGCGATAACCTCAGCGTCTGATAATCCGTCACAACATGGTCCGACAGCGCCATGTTCGGCAAGGCTACATCGGGATCGGTACCATCCTCTCGCGTGTCGGACCATGTGAAGAGTGGCAGAGCATGGTCGCTACCGAGCGCTTTGACGTCCCATAGCGCTTGACGCCGGTCGAGCCCGATCGAGCGAAACGCATCGGCAGCGGCAAGGCGTTCCAGCGTTGCGCGTTTCACACCGGCGTGCTGCCAAAGCTCATGAACGGTGCGCCATGTGCCGTGCCGCTTGCGAGCTGCAACAATCTTGTCTGCGTCGTGTTCGGCGAGCCCGTCGATCTGGCGCAATCCCAGACGGACAGCCGGACGTTGACCATCTTGGGACGGAGCTTCAAGCGTACTGTCCCAGTCGGAGTAATTGATATCGACATGGCGAACTTCGACGCCATGGTCGCGCGCATCGCGAACGAGTTGCGCAGGCGCGTAAAAGCCCATCGGCTGCGCGTTTAAGATCGCGCAGCAGAACACTTCCGGATAACGGTGTTTGAGCCACGACGAGACGTAGACCAGATGCGCAAAGCTTGCGGCATGGCTTTCGGGAAACCCGTATTCCCCAAAGCCTTTGATCTGATTGAAGCAGCGCGCCGCGAACTCCGGATCATATCCGCGTGCGACCATGCGCTGGACCATCTTTTCTTCGAGCAAATGGATTGTGCCGCGCTTGCGGAAGGTCGCAAGCGCGCGCCGCAACTCGTTGATCTCGCCGCTATCGAACTTTGCCGCCTCCATGGCGATCCGCATTGCCTGTTCCTGAAAAAGCGGAACGCCTTTGGTTTTGCCCAGGATTCGTCTGAGTTCGTCTTTCGGGCCGAAGTCCGGATGGGGCGCCGGATAATCCTCCCGCTCTTTGCCATCGCGGCGGCGTAGATATGGGTGAACCATATCACCCTGGATCGGCCCTGGCCGGACAATCGCGACCTCGATCACCAGGTCGTAGTAGTTTCGGGGTTTGAGCCGCGGCAGCATGTTCATTTGCGCGCGACTTTCGACCTGGAAGACGCCGATCGAGTCGGCGCGGCACAGCATGTCGTAAACACCTTTGTCGTCGCGCGGTACCGTCGCAAGTGTCAGCTTTCGGTCATGGTGTGCTTCCAGAAGATCGAACGCACGACGGATGCACGACAGCATTCCAAGGCCAAGCACGTCGACCTTGAGAAGGCCGAGAGACTCGAGATCGTCTTTGTCCCACTCGATGAACGTACGATCATCCATTGCCCCATTGCCGGTCGGGACAACCTCAACCAGCGGCCCACGCGTCAGCACAAAGCCGCCGACGTGCTGGGAGAGATGGCGGGGAAATCCACACAACTCACTCGCCAGTTCGAGGACGGTGGCAAGCAGCGGGTCATCGGGGTTGAGCCCAGCTTCACGCACGTGCTTGTCCGGCATCTCTCCGCCGATGCGCCCCCAAACCATGCCGGCCAGTGCCGCAACAACATCTTCCGTCAATCCCATCGCCTTGCCGACTTCGCGCAACGCCAGGCGTGAGCGATAGCAGATGACGGTTGCCGCAAGCCCGGCGCGATCCCGGCCATAGCGGGCATAGAGATATTGGATGACGTCTTCCCGCCGTTCGTGCTCGAAATCGACGTCAATGTCTGGTGGTTCTTTGCGTTCCGGTGAGACAAAGCGCTCGAACAGAAGGTCGACCTCGGTCGGGTTCACGGCCGTGATGCTGAGGCAGTAGCACACAACCGAATTGGCTGCAGATCCGCGGCCTTGGCACAGTATACCCTGCGATCGTGCAAACCGAACGATGTCGTGCACGGTCAGAAAGTACGGTGCGTACTTCAGCTCGGCGATGAGCGTCAGTTCGTTGACGATGGAGTCCCGAACGCCATCCGGGACGCCATCCGGAAAGCGCGAAGCCGCACCCTGCCATGTGAGGCTTTCGAGATGAGATTGCGGCGTCGTCCCTGGCGGTATGGGCTCATCCGGATACTCATAGACCAACTCATCGAGCGAGAACCGGCAGCTATCGGCAATATCGATCGTTCGCGCGAGAGCATCCTCATACTCGCGGAATAGGCGGGCCATCTCTGCCGGAGATTTCAGATGACGTTCGGCGTTGGCTTCCAGCCGGAGGCCTGCAGCGGAAATCGTTGTTTTCTCGCGAATGCATGTCAGGACATCCTGTAGCGGACGGCGATGGGCGACATGATAGAGCACATCGTTTGTTGCAACGAGCGGTGTACCGCAGTGCGTTGCGATTTGCGCGAGCGCAGCCAGGCGCGCCCGGTCCTGGCCGTCATACTGACACGTGGCCGCGAGATAGATCTCAGACGGGGCAACACAAGAGACAAGTGCTTTGAGCTGCTCTGAGAGCGTTTCAGGTGCTGGGGGTTGATCTGGAAGGGGGGCAGGTGGCCATGGTGTTGTTGAAACCGTATCGGCACGATTCCCGTTCGGAAATATAACCACGTTTGCTTCAGGCGCGGGCGTGTGCGCGCGTGTATGCGAGACAGTCTTCGACTGGCGCTCTTCATCATCTGATTCACGCGCGGCCTCATGCCAATCCCAATCCCGCGGCGGGGCGACAATGAAAATCTGCCCCTCTGCGGCTTTCTGAATATCGTCAAGCGTGAGATGGCAGGCGCCTTTGTCGGCACGCAATTGCCCAATCGATAGGAGGCGGGACAGCCGCCCGTAAGCCGCACGGTCTCGCGGAAGACAAATGATGTCGGGCCAGCCATCGAGCACGAGGCGCGCGCCGACAATCAACCTTAAGCCAACCTGCTTGGCGGCCGTATGCGCGCGCACGACACCGGCAAGCGAGTTGCGGTCCGCGACAGCCAAGGCGACAAGGCCAAACGCCTTGGCTTGCGCGACAAGCTCATCCGCATGCGATCCGCCATACAAAAACGAGAAGTTTGTAATCGCGCCAAGCTCGGCGAAAGCGCGCGGCGATTGTGTCGATGGTGTTATCATGGCGCTTATCCAAAGAGGCCGTGCATGTACCAAACCGGCGGACTGCTCTCGCCGGTGTCGGTATAAAGTCCGTCTCGAAACACCCAGTACCGACCGCCTTGCTCATCTTCGAGAACGTAGTAGTCCCGTGTACGAGGCAGCGATCGGCATGCGGACTGCGTTCTCGATGCGATGGAAGACGCGTCGTTCCCGTCCGATGGCTCAAGCTCATGCTTGTCCTGTGCACGCGTGGCGCTATCGGCATCTTGAGCAATCGCCCGGGTATCAGCGAGCGCCGTCCACCATTCCGGCGCAATGCGCTCCGGCCCATCTGATCGGACAATGCGTCGACTGACGCGACGCCATCGGAACCGTGCCGGTGCGCCTTCGGGAAGTTCCGCAACCACCGAGATGGGCTCAGGTCGTGGCAGCAGGAACGAAGGGCGTGGCCCCGGTCGCCCGCATCTCTGCAGAGCTTCCGGTGCTGTCAGGTCAGAGCCACCACCATCACGGTGCGTGATCGCCGGGCGACGCGCTTCGGCATACTCTGGCAGGTGCGATCCGAATTCAGCGAGGCGCAAAACGCTGCGTTCACCCAGCTTGTTGGTCAGACGGTCAATCAGATGCGCCACATCGCCGGCCTGTTGATCGTGCACCGTTAGAGCGGCTTGGTGTGGCCGAACAGTATCCACACGCAAGGCCTCGAGCGCGATGAGATCAACACCCATGCCCGCGTCAACAGTGTCGAGACGCTCGCGAAACAGGTCAAAGATGTGTGCGGCCATATGCGATGGTGTGCTGGTGCCGGCCATGACTGTCGCGCGTGTGCCGTCAGAACGGTAAAGGCAAAGACGCAGCCGCAACGCACCTTCGCCCGCAGTGCGTAACAGGTGACAAAGACGCGTAACCAGATCCTTGAGCGCAACTTCGACCCCGTCCGATGAAATCAGCGGTTCCGCGAAGGCGCGGGCTTGACGCCGGACCGGAGGGTCTTCCATCGCTGCAAGCGGTTCGGTGATGCGTCCTAACGCCTGGTCGAGCCGCCAGACAACGGCGCGTGCAAGCGCGTTACGGTGGCTTGCCTGGCGGCCGGCGCGCACATCCTCCCGAAAGCGGCGCGCCAAGGCGGCACGCGGCAATGTCGTCAGTTGGCCGATGCGGCGTAGACCCAAACGCTTGAGCATAACAACACTGTCTTCCGTCAAGCGCAGCGCATCGACAGGCAAATCCTGCAACGCAAGTTCTGTCTGACCCGGGGATGCAAGTGTGCGGTGCTGGTCACGCCGATTGGCAAAACGTGCCAGCGCGTGGGCGGCACCAATAGTATCGGCAATCGCGATACGTGTCGTGAAACCGGCATGTTCGAGACGGCAGGCAATATCTTGGAGTAAAGCCGCTTCGCCGCCGAACAAATGCGCGACACCGGTCGTTTCGATCCACAGGCCATCGTCGCCGTCGGTATTACGGTTTGGACCATAGCGACCGGCCCACATTGCGATCTGATTTAAGGCGCGTGCATCGTTTTCAGGCTCAGCCGGCTGCGTCATCAGAGCCGGAAAAATCGAGCGGGCGTCGGCTACGGTCTGACCGATTTGAACACCGGCCCGACGTGCGCTCTGGTTGACGGCAGCAATTGTGATGCCGCGCGCACCGGACATGGCAAGTGCAAACGGATGTTCACGCGCGGGCTGTGAGTCGAATGAGGTTTTCACCCGACCGGGCGCTTTTGCCCGGCGCAGACGCTCGATCGGAAAATTGGCCAGCCATATGGAAACAAAACGTTTCATCACGCCACTCCAACACGAAGTCCTGTCCTGCAAGCCGTGGAGGCTGTGAGCGACATCGCTCGAGACCAACGGCAAAACGCTGAGCGCCGGGGCTGGCGATATCCAGCGGGTGAGGCGCCGTTGCCGATGGAGAGATGCGCCATCGCGTTGCTGTCGCAGCGACAGCAGAACCACGCGGATGCGTGATGAGAAGGCAAGGTGTTTGTGTCTCGCCGGCTGCGAGCGCGAGCCGGCGCGCAGGCGTGAGGTCGACATCATCGATCTGGCCGATGACAGCAACAAGCGCGCGCGAGCGTAAACCGTCCTCAAGCGCCCAGAGGACATCGCTCTGTCGGCGGGCCGAAACCACCAGGAGGCGCGCTGGATCAAGACCGAAAGAGAGAAGGCCTGGCCCATACCAGTGGCCAAGCTCCGCATCCGATGCCGCCAAACCGCATATCAAAATGTCAGGCTGAAATACGCCAGTTTCGGCGGCCGGCGGTTTGCGGTTTTGTGAACGCAAACGGCGCCCGGCAAGTGTGAGGGCAAAGGCCCGCGCTGATGCACAGGCCGCGGCGGCAAGGGTTTGGTCAGCAACATCCGGTTTGACTTCGTGAACAGCACCGACTTCGAGACCGAACGGTCCGATCGCGGCATCGATGGTATCCGCGCCTGTTGTCCAAGCGTGTGCGCTCGCGGGACGGCGTGACGCCTCTGCTGATGGCGACGACGGCAAAGCGCCATGCCGACGTTCGATGACGGAGATCTTATTCCGTAGGGCTGCGATAATGGTGTCCCGCGGGCGGGATGCTTGCGATGCAATGGGCCTGGCAGGTGGAGAATGACACCGTCCGGCGCGCGAATTGATTTGCGCCATAGTCGTTTGCAATCCATGTTGTTCCTAAAATGTTCTACATGGATTGGCGGGACTGGGCAAGATCAAATCATGAACATTCAGTCGCAGCTGCAGCGCGACCTTCCTGTCGAACACACCTTCGTGAGCTCACAAACTGCTGACCGCTAACCTGAATGGCCTAACGGACTCTTCACGAACAACTGTCAAATTGCATGAAGTTGACGAACTGTTCCTTTGCTAATTCAACCGCGTTCTTAGGGAACCCGATGTCCAGTACACCCGTTCTGCGTACCGCGGCGCTTACGCTCATTGCTGCCGCCCTATGCATTGCAATCGCGCCGGCCCCGTCTCAAGCGCAATATTCCTACTCGCTCTTTGATTGGGGGCAGGGCTGGAGCGAAAACGCCCGCCCACGCGTACCGCGGATGCGGGTCGTTGCGTTCCCGCGGCGTATCGCACCCGGTCAGGTTATCGCCAGCTTTGTCGACCGCAGGCTCTATTTCGTCCACAAACGCGGGCGCGCGATCGCATATCCGATCGCCACACCGCGTCGGCGCAGTGCTTGGGAAGGTGTGCTCCGCGTCACCAAAAAGCGGACCAATCCACCGTGGACACCAACGCCGAGCATGCGACGTGAAAACCCACATCTCCCGGCATTCGTGCCAGGCGGCCATCCGCGTAATCCGATGGGCACCCACGCGCTCTATCTGGGATCGACGCTGTATCGGATTCATGGCACCGACGCGCCCTGGACCATCGGGCAACCGATTTCCAAGGGCTGTATTCGCATGCTTAATCGTCACGTGGCTGATCTTTACAGCCGTGTTCCAATCGGCACGAAGGTGACAATCACCTATCGCAGCTTCATGCAGCAGCGTCAGGGTTACTACTGGTAGATCGGTCTATCTGACAGCCAAGTTGCCAACCGACTGGTCGCAGTCTGGTTGGCACACGCTTTGCGCCCGGTTGGCACACGCTTTGCGCCCGGTTGGCACACGCTTTGCTCATGACTGAGCATGACACATGCGACACCACATTTTCGCCTGAGAGACGCGGCTGCCGGACTAGCCACTATCATTTTGGCGCTTTGCGTCAGCCACACATCGGCGACCGCTGCACGCGACGCAACATCGTCCTCCAGCGGGACACCCGTCTTCCGACTCATCATCGTAGAGAGCCCAAGCTGCTCGTATTGTCAGGTCTTGCGCCGGGACGTTGTCCCGATCTACCGGGCGTCAAAACGCGATGAAGAGGCGCCGATCAGCTTCATGGACGTGAACGATATCGGCTCCGATACGATGAAACTCACCTCACCTTTGACGCTCTTGCCGACGGCAATCGTGTTGAAACACGGACGAGAAATTGGCCGTGTCGAGAGTTACTGGGGCTACGATACATTTCTGATGATGGTCGACCGCATCATCGACGGCGCGCGGTAGCTGAAGACCTTGACGACACAACTCTCGTTAGATGCTATGGCCGTATAATATTGCAGTGCACGACCGCCGTCGGCGGAACCTCTAAAGTGCACTCGGCTTGAGCGCATAGCGGGAGCACGTGCCATGGACCGTCGCGACTTTTTGAAATCAACCGGCGTTGCAACGACGGCTGCCGCTCTGACCGTCACCCCTCGCGCATCTGCCGAAGCGTGGCACACACCACAGCCGGCCGAACATCCCGAAATCGAACTGAAAGGCGTCCTGGAATGGTCCCCTCGGGCGCGCCGTCTTGATGATGCGGTTGACGGGTTTGTACAAACCATTCACGCGGCATCCGGCGGCCGAATATCCGTCACGTTGGAACATGCATCTCCATCGTCCTCAACGCGGCCCGTTACTGGCGACATCCAGTTTCGGATTCCAGACTCACGCGGAAATGATGGGGCTTTTGGCGCGATCCTCAGCGGGTTGCCGACAGCGCAGCCTGTTCAGCCGTCGGCCCACTTGGCATGGTTGATCGGCGGCGGTGGTATGATGATGGTCGATCGCCTGGCTGCAGCACATGACCGCCGGGTTTTCGCAATTGGACGACTAGCGGCGGTCGCGTCACGCGTAACCGTGGCGCCGCATACAGCACAGAGCTTGGGCGTTTCGACGACCACAGCAAGTGGGTTGCTGGCCGATGCGATGTCCGCGAGTGGCGATCAGATTGACACGCAGCCAGCAACACGACTGCTCGATGTTGCAGCCGAAGATGCAGGGCCGGCCGCCATTGCGGGGCTCCATCCATCCGATCTGGTCACATCCCGACCTGATGCTCGTATTGTGACGTCTGAGCTTGGTGTCTCACACCCAGGTGCCGTTGTGACGGCCGTAATGTCCACTGAGCGTTGGGCAGATCTCAGTTATGGGCAACAAGCGTTGCTGGAGACCGCTGCAACGGCAGCGCTGGCGCGGGATGCCGCCGTGACAGAGGCTTTTCTTAGGGCAATGTGGCCGTCGATCGCCAAATCGCGGGTGTCAGCCGGCCCGGCCGCGACTGAGATTTCCAGATCCCGTCTGAGAGCTGCGGCGGCGGACACGATTGCGGATCGTGCGCGGAAAGACCGCGAATTTAGCATGCTTTTGAATGGCTATCTCGCGTTCTGCCAATCAGGCGATATGATGCCTGCCGTCTAGCCGGCTGAAACGAAGTGAATTTCTGTGTCCTGCTGCTGGAATTCGCTGCTCTGCCGCCTATGGTAACCAGCGTCGAATCGTAAATCCGTCGCTACGGGTTGCGTCTTGCGCAAAAGAGCATCGTAGGGCCGAAGTGAACATAACGCATAGCTAGCGGCACGGAGATACGCACGAAAGGAGACAGAAAATGGCTGACACGGATTATGTCGCTGAGGTGAAGCGATACGAAGACGCCCCAAACGAAGCTGCCGTCGCCGGGATCGTAAAGCACCTCGGAATCGCGCTGAGAAGCAAGGATGGCTCGTTGGTCTCCTGTTCGTCCAAGTCAGAGTTGGAGCGGGTCCGCGAGAGCTGGTGTAAAAAGAAGCTGGCACTGACACAGTCCGATGCGGATCTGGATGCTGCCATCAAAGAAGTCTGCGAAGCCATGAAAGCAGACCAGCGGAAAAACCGCGTGATCTTCTACTACCTGCTCGCGAAAAAATTCAATAAAATCGACGCGTTAGCCTAGCCGCTGCGATCGCATGGCTCCGGTTGAATTTATGTCGCGCGCGAGGACAGTTGCCCTTGCGCGCGCTTCGTTATGCCCAGTTCAAGCCCCCAGCCCAAGCCGATGTGACGCTGACCATCAAGCCCGTCCGCATATGATGTCTGTCAGTCTCACGACGGTCATGACAGAAACAGACTTGAATATGTCAGCAATACTGACCTACTATACAACCTAAAGACGGCAAGTAGATCGTCGCCGGGAGACCGCAAACAAAACGAGGGCTGCCATGGCAAAGCACGCCGTAAGCCTAAGCGACAAGTTCGATCTGAGCCTGGATCATCAGATCCTAACCGGAA
>JBCCOV010000025.1:0-36775 GCA_039039985.1 Pseudomonadota bacterium
AACTTACGACGCGCTCTGGCAGGCCGTGGGCTGCGTCTGCGACTTGTTTGACCCGGACGAATGCCGAAACTACCTCAAACACATCGGATACGTTGCAGATTAATCGCCCGACGCTCTAGTCGGCCGACGCACAGGCCGAATCCTCCACACCAAGTGTCCAGTAGGTAGCAGAGGAGTGCCACCAACTTAGAGAACTTCATGCTTGATTTGATGTCATCCACTTAGGTCAAAGTGGTAGCTTGCCAAACTGACTTTGAAGCAAGCAGTTCGAACTCGGTGGCCGACGACATGAGGGGCTGGAACTTCTTACTCCCGCCGATCCAGCAGTCCTCTAAGGTGTCACAGTTGCAAGACGTCGGCAGAACCGGCGCTCGTCACAACTCGATCACGTGGGTTCCACGGGCTCTGCCGACTCTTACTTGCTAAGCGGGAACCGGAGCGTATCAGGCGCTGGATCATCTCCACCATAGGCGGAATCACTCCGCCGGTCCAAGCCCCAAAACCGGCCACCCATGAATTCGTACCGTTGGGTGGCCGGATGGAGGTGTGGGATGGTTCGAGCTAAACCTGAAACGCGCTGGCGCTTTTCCGGTTGAACTGAAACGTCCCATACGCGCGTTCGCCACAGAACAACCGCCCGTCCGTAGCTGGTTGAAGACTGCAACTGCGCCATGACTGACCGGAGCTATTCTACCTCACGTCGTCGAATGATGCGGCGCGCTACTGAAACCACGGCATCCGCTATTGCAGCTTGTCCTTCCGCGGTTGGATGAAAAGCACCGCCGAATGTGCTGGCTTTCAACAAGTCTGTCGGTTGATAGCGAGACCTGCGGATCCGACGCCGTAGATCGCTGGACAGGTCAACGTGAGCGGTCATAAAGGCATCGTTCGACGTGCGCATCCACCGGAGCCGAGGCGCATAGGGGCGATATGTTGACGGCGGGTAGGGATGCCACGACCGTCCGGTCCAACGTGGAAGCAGTAGTTCGTCGTGCCGCTTCGCGGGCTCGTTCTCATATCCGGCGCAGATACCGCGCCCGGCGAAACGTTCACGATGCTCCGAGACAAACGACCACCCATAGCGTTTGGCGACCCGACGAAGACGCCTGTTCAGCTCAGCCGAGACTGCCTCGGCTTCCGCAGCGCGACGGACACTCAAGCGATAGCCAGGAAAACCGTCGAGGCCTGCCGCCGTGCGGCCATTGCAGATGCTCTTTCCGTCGCGCTCGACTGCGATCGTCGGATACGCGGCAAGGATGATCCGATAAGGTTCATCCCATGAGATATGAAGATGGTTGTGGATGGCACGGCGCAACAGCTTGAAGCGAGAAGCGAGCTCTGGAAAGCCCCTTCGGGCATCGCGCGCCGTGAACACTTGTTCGGTCAGTTGGCTCAAACGGCGCAGTGGCGAACCTGCTGGCAGAATTGCGTTGGCGACGAGCTTAGCGAACCCGATATCATTTCCGCCAATCGAGACAAGCACAAGGTCGATTTCTCGCGCCTGTTCTGGCGGGCAACGTTCTATTGCAAGGCCGTCAAGTGACGGCACGCGACCACCATCGGTGAAACTCGACGCATAGTTGCGAACGTCGAAGCCGCGTCCGCCACATTGGGCAACAGCAACCTGCCCGACTTGCGAGCGCCGCGGGACGCTCGGAAAGCGCTCGACGCCCTTCCAGGCACTCAGCAGTCCCGAGGTGATCTCCGCACCCGAGCACGACAATCCAAGGAATGTGACGGCGCGATGTGCGTCCTCCAAAGCGAGCTGCAAGGCTACGCGGAGTTGATAGGAGTAGAGAGATCTGTGGCAAGGTTGGCTGAGCCAGAAGGCGCCGCGTCCGACGAAGCGCCGACCGCGATATGCCACCGACGTGGACCTGCGCTGCGGGTAACCGGACAAGTCCAGTCCTCGAATGCTGCCGAAGCTCGCTGTCGCATCGTCTCGCCATCTAACGGGACGATCCGGATTCCCTTCGCCCGATGCATACGAGTCTCCGAGCCCGACAATGAAAAGGTCCGCAACGCGAATGGTTGCTTCCGCGGTCGCGCCTCCGTCAATCGATACGGTTAAGCGACCTCCGTTTGGATAGGGAACGCTCAGCTTGATCGCATCTCCGCACGACGTCGTCTTGCCGCGCCACGCTCCTCTTTGGCGACCGCCTGTCTTAAACTGCCAAACACATCTGGCGCCGCGTCGGGCTTCGCCAGTTAGCCGCGCGGAAATGCGATGCGATCGCGGGCGTACATAGGCGCGCAGCCCACCGCAGGCACTGTGATCTTGTCGTGCGAGATCCCAGCATGTCCTCTTGAAGGTCTGTTCGGCCCAACCGTATTGTGTGCGCGTTGCGAGCAGGCGCTCTGCATCCAAAATCGAGCCCGCCCTGGCAATTGCCATTTGATGCGATTCCGTATCGGCAGGATCAGCAAAGAACCGGAACGGATTCTCGACTTGCCATTCGATCGCGTGTTCGGTGGCCCGTGCCGGGCAAGTCGCAACAACACCGCACAGCGCAATCACGACTGTTAGCGTTCGAATCATAAAAGGGCGCCCCAGTTTCGCGCGGCACCGCGCACATTCGGTTATCCCGCGCAGGATCTCGCAATTCGGATCAAAACAGGTACTTTGCGGTGATCGTTATCGACGTCACGTCAGGCACGACAACGCGCCCTTTTTTGAAAGTTGGTGGGCTTGTCGGTCCGATTGACGGATTGTTCGCGAGTCCGACGCCGGACGTCGGCATTCCAATCAAATTGGTTGCCGGCTTGCCGATGCGCTTTTCGTCATGGAACATTGAAACCGCGTAGACACCGGCCGGTAGGTCTTTGAACGTCACGCGTGGGTCAGCAGCCGACGCTGACAGCTTCTTCCAGGGACTGCCGGTACCGCAGTTCGGAAAGCCCTTGTCCATCGGCCGCCAGATACAAACGACCACGTCGCCCCGCGCATTGCGTAGTCCCTCGATGCTTACGTCGAGAGCTGAAGCTGGGTGCGCAGTTGCTGTGGCGATGAAGCCAGTCAAGAGGCAGAGCTTCGTTGACAGCCAGAACTGATTTCGCATCCTTTGACTCCCGGTCTTGCTAACGAATTGAAGAGATCATGCGCTCCGGCCATAGTTCGGCCGGAAGGGTGATTGCTCGTCGGCAGATCATCTCTGGTCGTTGACGATACGCCCGTCCTCCATTGTTATGATCCTGTCGGCCATCTCGAGGATGCGGTTGTCGTGCGTGACCATAAGAGTTGTGGTCCCACGCACGGTTGCGAGGCGCTTGAGCATGGCGACGACTTGATAACCGCTGTCCTTATCCAGAGCCGCGGTCGGCTCATCGGCAAAGACGATGTCTGGGTTGCCAACCAGCGCACGCGCGACAGCAACGCGCTGCTTTTGGCCGCCTGAAAGGTTGCTCGGCAGATAATTGAGATGGTCGCCGAGACCGAGCAGCTCCAGGATGTGCTGAGCCGCCCCCTGCCATGTCTTGTGGGCGGCTAGTCCATGAACATCGAGGCCCATGCGGACGTTCTGCATAGCCGTCAAGCTGGCGTGTAAGTTGTGGGCCTGAAAGATGAAGCCGAGGCGACGGCGGCACTGAACCATGAGCTCTTCTGAAGCGCTCGCTAGCTCCTGCCCAAACAGCTTTGCGCTGCCGTCCTCAACGGCACGAAGACACCCGATCAGAGTCAGAAGAGTGGTCTTGCCCGAGCCCGAGGCGCCCATCAGGATCGTAAGCTCACCGCGGCCTACTTCGAGGTCAATGTCGAACAACACCTGCTTCTTCGCTTCGCCTACGCCGAAGCTGTGCCCAAGACGCTTCGTTACGATCGGCGCAGGATCGTCGCTGACGCCAGTGAATGTATCCGTCGGAAGGCGCGTTGCAGCGTACGAGAACGGTGCGTTCATCTCATCCCTCCTAGAACAGCTCTGCAGGGTCGGCAGCTGCCAGACGCCGCGTCGCGATCGCTCCTGAGATAACGCACATGAGTATTGTACCGATGAGCACGAGGAACGGCCGGGTGGCATCCATTTCGATCGGCAAGCCGGTTGCAATGGAGGCTCCCGCATAAAGCCCAATCGAAATTGCTATCCCGGGGACAAATCCCAGAAGGGCAAGGATAATGGCTTCCTCGAAAACTATGCTGAGAAAGAAGGTCTGCCGATAACCAATAGCCTTGAACGTTGCGTATTCGGAGAGATGGTCAGCCACATCAGTCGAAAGAACCTGGTAGACAATAATGATTCCGACCATGATTCCGATCGCAACGCCGAAGCCGAAGACAACGCCGATCGGCCGCTCGGTTAGTTGATAGGACTGGTCGGCCGTTGCCGCTTGCTCCCGCGTGCGCACAACAGAGTCAATCCCAGGGAGTTGAGCCTGCAGACGCACGACCAGTGCTGCAGGCGAAACGTTGGGTTTTGTCTTAACAAAAATGTAGTTTGGCGCCCCCGAGATGCGGCTGGAAAACAGGCGCAGGAAAGTCTGATCTGAAACAATCAAGTAACCGTCGGCATCAAACCCTGCGCCGACTGTAAACAAACCCTCGATTGTGATCGTTCGGCCCGCAGCTTCGAAAGCGTGGGACTTGCCGCGCGCAATGCTCTCCATCAGTGCCTGGGGAACGCCGCGTGTCTTGCTATCGAGCAATGCCACGTCTTCCAGCCTGAGGCGGTCGCGCATGCGCGCAATGTCGCCTCCGGTCAGAGGCAGCGCGTCGGGATCGACACCGAACACCCTCAAGCTGCTCGTACCGCCGTCATCGCGCTCCCATTCGAGTGTCCCGATGTAGACAAGTGATGCGCTGCCCGTGCCTGGAGTCGAGAGCGCTTGGAACATGCGCTGACGCGGGACAGTTCCAGCATCTCCCAGCGTGTTGGTATCGGGCGAATAGATCAGCACGTCAGCGTCGAACAACTGATACGGAAGCTTCGTCGACACCGACAGTGCGCCGAGAAACCCGAGTTGCATGAAGATGAGAATGTTTGCGAACGCGACACCGGCCAGCGCTGCCAGAAGTCGCATGCGGTTATGCAAGAGCTGCAGCCATCCGATCGGAAGTCGCCCGAGCATTTTTGTCAGGATGCCGGTCATGGCCGGTTCCCAGTTTCGATGCGAGCCTCGACCTGTAGGTCAGTGAAACGAGACGCAATCTGAGACGACGCTTTGTTCAGAGCGACGATCACTTCGACGACCCTTGCATCGGTGTTTGCGGCGGGGTCCTGCCCGATTGCCGACTGCCGCTTCACTTTGAGGCCGATACGCGTGACTGTGCCGGACAGTGTCTCTGGCAGGGCGGCGGCGGAAAGCGTGACAGGATCGCCGATCGCGACTTTCCCAATCTGGCTTTGGTAGACTTCGACTTCAGCCATCATCTTGGCGACGTTGCCGAGTTCAAGCACACCGCTATCGCCTGGCTTCTCGCCGGTGCGCGCGTTGATCTCAAGTACGGTACCTGCGATTGGCGCGCGAACATACGCTTGCTCGAGGTCCTCGACCGCACGCTTGAGATCGGCTTTCGCGGCTTCGACATTGCGTATGGCCACGATCACGTCAGGTTGCGAGGACAGGTCCTGACTTTCATAGCGAGATACCGTTGCCTTCTGTCGTTCGACCTCTTTATCTGCCTCTCGGAGCGTCGCAACTCTCTGGTCATAGGTTGCCTTTGCGACGATGTTTCTTTTGAAAAGCCGTTCGGTACGTTCGAAATCTTGACGTGCGCGCAATGCAGCAGCCTCGGCTCGGGAAAGGGACGCCTGCGCCTCCACAAGACTGGCGCGGACAGACGCACGCGTCTGTAGAACCGTTGCCTCTCGGACGGCAACCAGCGTACGCGCAGACGTCACGGCAGAGGCGAGACGCGGCTCACTATCCAGAACGGCCAGGATTTGTCCGCGTTCGACGGTGTCGCCTTCGGCCACCCTCAGTTCGGCAATTCGCGCGTCACGCACGCCGGACGACGGTGCAACGGTTACAACTTCGCCGGCAGGGATCAGGCGACCCAATGCGACAATGCCGGTCGCTTGCGTCGATGCAGCCGGAGACGATGGCGGGCGTGCGACTGGAACCGCAATCGGTGTTGATGTGCCACCGCCGGGCGTCAGACCGAGCGTATTCATCACCCATTGCAGCCCGGGAGGCTGGCGATAGAGACCAATAATCCCACCGGCCACAATCGATAGCACAATCACAATGACGAGCCCGATCAGCCGGAATGAACGGGGTGTGGTGGACCGAGATGACGGTGGTATATCTGCTTGTTGGCGTGAGCGGTCGACGACAACGAGTGGAAGCTCTGCCGAATTGCTATCCTGCTGCGGGACCGGCATTGATTCAGGCGCAACGTCCAGATTCGGATCCTTCGCCTCAACCATCGACTTTGTGCCCTCTGTCCATGGCCATATGCTGGCTCTCAGCGAGTGGTTCGACTCGCTCAAACATTTAATGACCGACGAGTCAGTCACAAATATGGCAGTCGACTGGCGCTTCGCGAGTGCCATCGTATGGGGTGAGCCGAATGAGCGGTAAAAGAGGAAGACCAAGGCGTGGGACACGGGAGGCCGAAATCCTGGCAGCGGGCTTCCAGGAGTTTGCAGAGAAAGGCTTCGATGCCGCACGTTTAGATGAAGTCGCTGCTCGGGCCGGTGTCGCAAAGGGAACGCTATATCTTTACTGCAACAGCAAGGAAGAGCTGTTTGAAGCGGCCGTACGGTCTCGTATCAAGCCGATTGTCGGGCGAGTAAGCCGGCTTGTCGAGTTCTACCCCGGGCCGACCCGCTTTCTGCTGCGGATGATATTCCGCCTCATGTATCGCCAGATCGCCCAAGGTGATCTGAGAACAGTGATGCGCATTATGATCGCGGAAGGGCACCGTTTTCCGGCGCTCACCCAGTTCTATCATCGTGAGTTCATTGGGCCGATGAGCGGCTTGTTAAAATCGATTGTCGACAAGGGAGTCGCACGTGGGGAGCTACGCGACGGATCCGCGACAAGGCTGCCGATGGTGCTGATCGCACCGGGCATCATGGCTGCAATCTGGCAAATGACGTTTCAGCCCTATCAGCCTTTTGAGCTCGAACAATTCTACGAGGCGCATATTGACCTGATCATGAACGGCATCAGCACGGATCGTGCGTGAGCGCGTCGGTCATTCGTTCATGGATCTCATTCGCCTGTCACGACTTGGACAATGCTTGGCAGAGTATTGGTCGTCATGTGCCAAAAGGTGCGGATTGAGCGGATCGGATCACCTGCCCCCGCTGGGCAACTTTCTTGTGCGGCCTGTCGGTTCAAATTGGAACGGCAGCCACTGACAACCGGCGCACCCGCCAGCCCCGGATAATGCCAAGGCGATGCAGGCCAATGGATCGGGCGGTTACTGTTGTCCGGACAAAGCATGCTGTCTTGAAGAGAAGTCACGGCTGCTGGTGCTTAGTTATCCAATGACTTCATCGGCCTGATCTCGGCGCCTGCTTCTGAGGTACGTACGTCCCGGTTTTTGATTACGAAGAGATCTGGGGCCCGAGACTGTTGGGATGATTGACGATTCACTCGCCCCTTCACATCATCGTTATGAACGATATCCGTTGCACGCTGATACCGGGCCACCAAG
Organism: Pseudomonadota bacterium; assembly: GCA_039039985.1. Classification (GTDB taxonomy): domain Bacteria; phylum Pseudomonadota; class Alphaproteobacteria; order Rhizobiales; family Hyphomicrobiaceae; genus JBCBWG01. The sequence continues at coordinate 7,601 of JBCCOV010000025.1, forward strand.
TCACGCTTGTGGCGGCCTTCCCATGCTTTGCAGCCTTGATATGCCGCGTCGCGACGTCTGGAGTTAGACATGCACCGACGGCCCATTCCAACATCAGCGGCTCTCGGCCTCTGCCTCATGAGCGCGATCGCTGTCGCCGCAGCGATCGGCCCGGCCGAAGCGTGGAAAGGACAAACACCGCCTGACTACACGGCGCTCGATAGAGCGCCCTTCACACCGCAGAACGCTCCGCACTCAGCGCGAGCTCAAAACTCGATGCTCACCGTTTCGAGCGGAACCTATACGCTTGGCAGAAACAACGGACCGCGCGTTGAACGGCCCGCGCACTCGGTGGATCTACAGGCTTTTCGAATAGATCGCACCGAGGTTACCAACGCAGCCTTTGCTGAGTATCTGAATGCACTGGGCATAGCGATCGGCGCGCCGTTCGCGGCTGGCGGTGCTTCGCGAAAGAGCCTTTCCCGAGCCCATGCTGCCCTCATCATGGAAGGACGAAAGGAAAACGGACGCTACCCGATTATCGCCCTCGACGACGACCAAGCGCGTATCGGCTACGAGAACGGCGCGTTTGTACCGACCCGCGGCTACGAAGACCATCCTGTGACGGAAACCACCTGGGCTGGAGCACGCGCCTATTGTGTGTGGCGCGGCGGCAGGCTTCCGACGGAAGCGGAATGGGAGGCCGCCGCACGAGGCAACGATTACAGACTCTATCCTTGGGGCAATGCGTTGCCCGACAGGACACGAGTGTTCGTATCGGGCAGAACTGGGGTAACAGGTACCGTTGGCAGGCGGCCCGCCGGCGCCTCGCCTTCAGGCGCGCTCGACATGAGCGGTTCGCTGGCCGAATGGACCTCGAGCCTCATGCGTCCCTACCCGTACAACGCGAACGATGGACGTGAAGCTCCCGACCGGCCTGGTGAACGGGTCACCAGGGGCGGCGACTACATTTTCGACTCTGAGCCTGCAACGCTCACGGCAACCCATCGAAAGGGCTTCTCAAACGCCCCCGAGCGCGGTCATCGCCACATCGGCTTTCGCTGCGCAGCTGCGTCCGAGTAATGCGATTTGGGCTAACCAGAATCGAAGGACATACGACATGATCGATTTTAGTGTATCTCCCGAGCATCGAGTATCACGCAGCGAAACTGCAAACGTTCGCTATCACGCGGTTGTCCGATGGCTCCGCTGGCTCATGGCTGCGTGCTTTGTCTTTATGTGGGCGTCGCGGGCTACTACATGCGCAACCTCATGCTCGATGACTCTCCGGCGCAGGAATACCTCTACGACTTGCATAAATCCGTCGGTGTCACCTTGTTTGTCCTTCTCGTAGTCCACCAGAGTGTGCGTTTGCTGACACGTCTCCCGGATCTGCCCAGCAGGCTTTCAGGTGCCGAACGTTGAGGCGCAATGTCAGGTCATTGGGCGCCTTACACTCTCGTAGCACGGGGGGGCGTGACGGGTTGAACGCTGACGGACTTTGGTGGGCACGGCGGCGTCTGGTTCGACATAGCAGCAGCGCGATCCACTCGTTCCTTGCTGGACCTCGAAACGTCGGTGGCATGGCGCAGCCTTGATCGTCGCCCCATTATCAAGAGCTTGCTTGCGTACTGCGAAACAACTTGAGCTCGCGCCACAATGCTGCTTCTAGCGCTTCGCGCGAGCCCGCCCCCGTCTGTTATCGATGGTGTTGGAGCAAGTTGCAGCTTGCAGCCCAAATTGGAAATCTGTCGCTCGGCAGCATACCTTTTGCAGATCACGTACCTTGTTTCGAGAGCAATAAAGGACGGCAGAGCCGCAGGGTCGAAGGCTTGTCGGCATACGAACTGGCTCTTGACGCAACTGGCCTGTTCCCCTCCCAGATGCTTCCCACTTGGCGAGTGGCTTCTACCCCGAGAATGGCTACAAATAAGACGCGCGTAGTCAGAACACTGGGGTGGCCAACGACGACAAGCTGGTGTTTTGGAAAGCACTGAAGTGAGACGAGCGTCGCTTGAACGGAGCGCGGTCGAATTGGTCGCGTCCTCTCGTGCTATTCTGGCCGTTGATTAGAATCCCAAAAAGGCGGCTCCTGGCCCCTCGCGGATTTTCACCCCAGCGCTTTCCGTCAACGCTGCTTCGCATTGCTTGGCTTGCGCAACCAGTTTCTTGCCAAGACTTTCTCAGCTGCCGACTTGTCAACAACCGGCAGCCGGAAAGGGGCGACCCACGATCGCGCTGACTGACGCACTGCCACATGATGAAAACGGCAGCGAGCACGGTGAAACCGTTCTGCTATTGATGCACGCGCCCGACGGTGTGCGTTTGCGTACTTCGATTCCACATGGGCCATCATCGTGACGGTTTCGATTGCCGAACACGTAGCGAGCTGAGAGTGCGGAACGCCGTATGGAGCTTAAACGCCTGCTCTGGTCTCGTGGTGTGCAGTTCTCACTACACGTCCACGGTCATTCCAAGGCTCTCAGCTTGTCGTCTGTCGAACGCGCGTCGCGCGTCATCGTAGTTGTGCCCGATGAATCCGCCGCGCACACTGCCGGGCTCAATCGACTTGTACGCATCGCGCCAACTCTCGGGCAGGCGAACAGAATCTGGCGGCGCAAGCCAGAGCCGGCACAGCAGACGCTTGCGTTCCGGTTCTTGAAAATCCTCAAAATCCGTACGCGAATGCAGGAGCACGTGGTTGTTCATGATCTGCAGATCACCGGGCTCCATGAACATCGTGAACATAAGATCTGGCCGTTGTAGGATCTCGTCGAGAGCATCCATGGTCTCGCGCTGTGCATCCGTGAGTTTTGGGACACCATCAATGTTTTGAGCGGAATTTACACGATTGCGATTCCACTTACAGAACAGCCGACCGTCCGCTTCGTCGAATAGGGGCTGTCCATAGTAAGGAGCTTCGTCATGGGCTTCCTCATTCTGGCGGCTAAAATAGAAATCGCTCTGTGCGACCTCGGCCAGATCGGGCCGCTCCGCCGCCAGGATCTGATAAGCTGTAAGCCCGCTTGAAATCATGCTCTGTCCACCGGACTTGGCCTGATTGTAACACCCGAGCGTGACGAGATCGGCGCCGTCGACATGGAAGTCCAACCTCGCATTTGAGGAGAAACCGCGACCACTTGCCGAGCGATAGTCGGTGCCCACGTTGCGGACCGCTGAGATATATTGCGAGGCTCGGCCCTGCGGACGTGCAACGCCCATGTGTAGCCCGATCGCCCAGTTCAAGAGTTCGAATTCCGGCTGGCTCATGCCGTTGCGCGGCAACCCTTTCACAACCGCCAAACCGCGACCATGGTGAGCTTCAGCGAATGCTCTTGCGAGCGTATCGGCTGCCGCGCCGAGATCGAATTCTTCCCGTCCATAGTCGAACAATTCCCTGTCAGGATCGTAGGCCGCCTTAACCGTGCTTGCGAGGTGTGCCCGGGTGCTGTCGTCGATCCGAAAGACCCAACTCCGGTCATTTTCGAGATCTGTGACGTGCCAGACCGCGTGAGTTTCAGGAACCTGTTGGACCGGCATGTGCTTCGCCCTGCTCATTGTCTTCAACGCTCGGCACTGTCGCGCGGGTGCACGCAACAAGCAAACCTTGCTGTTGCGCGACACACGCGGATCACAAACGTGCTGCCCCGCAGCAATCCCGTGTGCGCATCCGGCCATCGGTGCAGCCTGGGGAACGCAGCGAGGCTGATCGTCAGCAAGAGGTTTATAGCGCAATTGACCTTTCGCGAACACGACCCAGTGCTGGTGCGAAGGTCCGCGAAGGGCCAAGAAACAGACTTTGAGAATATGCACTCCACCAGACAAAGTTCATCCCGCCCTCTACACTTGGCGATCCAAAGGCAAACGCCCGCCCGTGAGCGTCGATAAGGCGTTGTTGTGGCGGGCTTGCTGGGATGAAGTAACCGTCGTCGAGCTAGATTGGTCCCGGGCAATTCTAAGCAGGCTTCGTACTCGACGATCATCATGGTACTCACGCATTGACGTGACTTGGGACACTCAAATTGGCTTTGTCCGCTCTCGGAGAGAGCGGACTACCAAGGTGTTTGATGTTGATCAGGCGTCAGAATAGGTACTGTCATCGATAGGCAATTGCAGCGTTCCAAGCCGAGACAGGTCCCGGCTTACGAGCTTTATTTCTTGACGGCTGCGCGCTTTGCAGCCTGCTTGACGAGGCTGCGGTCACCGGTCTCCCAAAGTGCCGTCATTTTGAGTGACGTTACGCGCCACTCACCACTTGCTTTCGAGAGTTTGTAGTCGTAGCGACCGCCAAGCACCCAAAGTGCTTTGTCAATTCGATGCGTAGCGGTGAAGTTGGCTTGAGCGGTCGCACTGTCACCATCCACGCTCGTCACCATCAGACTGGTGACCATGTGGTGTGTGCTGTCAAACCCCGGCAAGAACACGGACCAATTCTGAACGAGTTCGTCTGCTCGCTGGGTCACGGGGTTGCCGCCGAACAGACTCGTGTAGTCGGTGGTGATCTGGTCAGCTAAAGCAGACTTGACACGCGTCCAGTTGTGGCGGTCGGCACCGCCTGCAATGTTTGCTGTGACCTGGAGAATTGCGCTGTGAACGCTCTGTTGAGCCGCTATGGCTTGATGTGCATTCATCAAAACGACTCCCAAGACCATGAAGAGAAACCTCCTCATCACATCTCTCCTCAGTGTGCTTTGAAGTGTTTCGCCACAGTGTCAGCGGCGCGTTCGACGTCCTTTGGATTGTCGTAAAAGTCGAACTGCGTAACGTTATCGAGCCACTTCACCGTCGCTTTACCGGTCCAGTTCTCGAGGAACGTCTTCACGCCTTTTGGAATCGCGGCAGCTTCGGAATGAACGATGGCGAGCGGCTTGTCCAACCGCTGCGGGTTGTCAGCCGGATAGTATGTCAACCAGCCCTTCCAAGACGCCAGGTTCCATTTGTTATCATAAGCCGGGATCGCGCCACGTGCCGGATCATAGTAGTATCCGCCGATCGGCATGAGCACACCTTGCGCATCCTTTGGCCCTGCAGCTGGAATGATCTCGCCACCTTTGGCCGCTGCCGCCTGTCCCACTTCAATCAGGCTCTTCACGCCATTGGCGCCGCCATAGACAGTTTCGACAATTGATTTGTTCTGCAGCCAGGGCGCGACCAGCCCAATTCTGTTGACCAGTCTATTGCCGGCAACCGCATCGACCATATAGCCGGATGACGCGCAAATGCCGAGCCCGTGAATGTTGGCGCGGTCGACTTGGCTTAAGGTTGAAACGAAGCGAAAGGCTGCGCGAATATCTGAGGTCTTGGCTGCTGGGTCTTCCTTGTAGCGGATGCTTTTTGGTAGGTCACCGGATTTGCCCCAACCGCGGAAATCGAAGGTGAAGGCAGCAAAGCCGCGCTTGACCATCTCTTTGGCATAGACCTGCGGCATCTGCTCTTCGACGCTCGTCCAAGCGCCAGTAACGACGACGATCGGCAGCGGCTTGCCCGAGTAGTTTTCGGGCAAGTAAAGGGTTCCTGACAGTTTGGAGCCTTCATTATCAAAAGTCAGCGTTTGCATCTTGATCTCGGCGATGGCTGTTGATCCTGTAAACAGAATGGCAGCAGCTGCTGTAAGCGCTGTTCTCATGGCGATCCTCCAATGTCTGAAAGTTCGTCACCACAGTGTGGGTAGTGCCATGCGTCACGGCCAGTGCACTTCTTGCGCATTAAGGTGCGAAAGCTGCTCTTTGGAGGGCCTACGCGCTTCGAAACGTACTGGGTTGGATGCCGACACGCTTCTTGAAGTGCTGGCGAAATCGCCCAGGATCATCGTAGCCCGTTCGATATGCGATCTCGGTGATGGTAAGCTTGGTGGTTTTAAGCAGCATTTTGGCAGAATCGATCCGGCATCCTATAACGTATTGCAACGGTGAGCTTCCTGTTGCGGCTCTAAAGGCGCGACAAAAATGAAATGGGCTCATTGCTGCGAGTGCAGCTAATTCCCGAAGCGATAGGTCGTTCGACAGATTATCGTGAACATGATCAATCACGCGCCTCAGACGACGATCATCGATCGTGACCGGCGCATTCGTCGTTTGCGTCGTCGACTGGATCAAGTGCGTTGCAAATGCCCGAGACATCGTCTCCTTGTACAGCGCCGTCCCGCTGAGGAATGCCTCGGCACCGAGCGCCATTTGCAGCGTTAGAGGATCGAGGTGTCCTGTTTGGGGTGCGATGCTATCGCCGGCCCGCAACCCTACTTCCTCAAGCAGTTCTTCATCGAACCTGATGATAATCACTTCTAGCGGTTCATCATACTCACAAACCCCTTCGCTACCCGCCGGTAGCATCCAACCTTCAAACTTCTTGAGTGGCAGGTGCTCGCGTCGATCAGATCCAACTGCGAGGCGATGTGTCGGCTGATCGATCAGAAACACGCCGAGCGACAATTGTGGAAGGTGAAATGCACCTCCACCCGCAGGAAACAGAGATTTTACTAGATGCAAGCCCGCCATGAGGCTGAACATTACACGCCACTACGTCATTCCACCAGCCAAATCGGGAGTCGGATTTCTACGCTGAGCACAGCACCGAGACGATGGCTTGAAGCTGCCCGTTGTGCCGTACGCGCTCCGACAGAACCGACAAAGCCTCCCGATCAAGGGGGGTTTTCGGAAAAGGCGGTTTTGTCAGATGGTACTTGTGACTCAAGGCGCCTGTCCGAAGCAGACGTTCTCGAGCTTTTCGAGTAAAGGTGCGCGATCCGAGAGTATCAAGGCGGCGCGGAGAGACCGGACGCCAAGGCTGGAGCACTGGCCGAAGTGGCTGCGCACGCGGGAATCAACTCATAAGCGCTGAGGGAACTCCGGGCCACACATCCAAGTACGATGACTCATCTCGACTTCTTGCGCCATTGCGGACCGATCAGCTTCGGCGCCGGTGCACCGGCGCTGACGAGAGCATGGCTGGCCGAGGTACGACTTCGGGCCGTCAGCCTTGCGGACGTGCAGCCCGATAGCCGCGCATCTACCCTATCGCAGCAAACCGCGGTTTGGTGCAGACATTGGCACTTCGCTGGGCTCGCTTCCGATCTTCATCGGCTTTGAGGCCATGTCCGCTCCCATTGGCAAAGCGGGCCGGATAACATCGTCGTCAGCATTGCCACTGCTGACGCTAAGCGAAAATCTCGTTCCTTCTATCCGACGTCATGACCCGGCGATATCGGCCCGCTTGTGATGGGTCATGGAGTTTTGCTTGATCTGCGTCCACGCCCACACCAAGTCCAGGCTGGTTGCAGGTTGAGCCTGGCCAGTAGAAACAGGATAGTGAAGAGGGCATGATCATGAAGATGGCACTTGTTTCGGCGTTTTTAGTTCTTCTTCTACTCACGCCGGCTGCCGCCAGTCCGTCGACAGGGATCAAGACAAAACCAAGCCCTCACTCGGTAATGGAAACGGTGCAGCGCTTTGAGAAAGCGGCCAAGGCTAAGGGAATGAGGGTTTTCCCACGCATTGATCATGCTGCTGCCGCAAGATCAGTCGGCGAGGTCATGCCGTCTGCGATTGTAGTGTCCGTCGGCAATCCGAAATACGGCACGAAGTTCATGCTCGAAAATCCAGTTGCGGCCATCGACTTCCCGCCAAAAGCTGTCGTGTATGAGGACGACAGTGGCAAGGTTTGGATCTCATACAACACCGCTGACTATCTTTACCGGACAATCTTCGAGCGCCACGGGCTTAAGTATCCTGAAGGCGACATCTCGTTTTACACCAAAGTGCTCGAAGAACTTACGGATGCAGCAGTCAGTCCGAAATCAACTGATTGAGGAAGGTTCTCAGCTCCCCGTGATGCGTGCAACCGAAACGATTGTGGACCGATCCTTATAAGGTCAGTCCACGAACGCCTAGTGACTAGGAGCTTCGCGTTCACGTGTTGCAACGTCTGAAACTGGCCCAACTGATCTGCAGCCAGAGTGAGCCTAGCGTGTCCGCAATCTGTATCAACCTCTGCCGTACTGCGCTCACAGCGAGGATGAAACAGTATGACCCGAAACGATCATTTTCCGAATTTGGCTTTTAGCGCCGGGACTGCGAACTCATTGATTATTTTTACTGGCAATTTCCAAGCATCCGCGCGATTGTAATTGCCCGCAAATACAACAACAATCAGATCGTGTTTGGGTTGCACAGTAAGGCGCTGACCACCGTTGCCGAAACCGGCGACCCAAGACGGAGAATCCCCCAAGGCCTTTGCCACCAGCCACCACAAATAGCCGTACCGAAGGCCGCTCCTCAGATTTGATCGCGGCTTGAAGGAAGCCAAGAGCCAGTCCTGCGGTACGACTTGCTTGCCGTCGTATTCTCCGTCTTGCAGAACGAGCATGCCAATCTTTGCAAGATCGTGAATGCTCAACCGAAGCCCGGAGGCGGCCGAAGGTACGCCGTCGCGTCCGCTGATCCACTCATATGTTTCGATGCCGAGTGGATTGAATAGCTTGACCTCGGCGTACTTAGCAATTGACATACCGACACCACGCTCAATGAGAGCTGCGATAACGGCGACAGCGCCACCATTGTACACCCACTGCTTGCCCGGTTCCGCGATCATTCTGCGACCAAGCGCGAAGCGGTAACGGTCCTTCGCACGCTCCATTACAACTTCACTGTTTCTAGGATCGGAGTAGGGCAACTTCTCATTAACTCTGCTGCTGAGTAGAACAAGCACCACGACTATTACTAGACCGACCCTCATTATTGGAGTTCTCTCCTCAATCAGTGAAGCCCAACACGGATCTACAATGACGGGTACCACGAAAGAACGTCCGGAAATTTGCTCGAAGGAGCTGAATTGCGTTCGAGCACATCAGGTCCGTTGTGCGGGCCAACATCTGCCGTGATGTGCTCAGCATTGCGGTAGGTCCTCCTGAACGATTGCTGCCATCTCGCGCCGCTCTAGCGGGTACTCCAATGCCAGCCAACAGGCACAAGCACGAAGAATACTTCGATCGATCCAAAGCAACTCTTGGACCTCAGTGAGAACGTTGCGCAATGTTCAGTGTCGCCTGAGCACTCATTCTAAGCGGTTTCGTCCGAATCAGCGCTGCTTCTTTAGGCCCTTTTGGAGGGGGCGACAGGGACTAAGTTAGAACTCCCTGGGCTACGTACTGAAAGGCTGGAATGCAGCGCTCGCGCATACATGTGACTTTCGACGCTCCGTCGCGCGACTTGGGTGTCTGACAGACAGCACCGAAAGATCCGCATCAATGTAATGATTTGTGTCGATTGCCTCTACACAGATCTACAATCAATCGACTAACCTTCTGATTATAAATGGCGGCCCTTACGTTCATGCAAGACACAGAACCAACAATCAACGACGTTGTTTGCTGAGACTGAACCTCCGCCTAGTAAGGAGCAGTCGTCGATGGTGTTGTCCAGACTCTCACAGAATCTTCGAAGTAATGACAAGGCGGCGCAAGGTTTCCCCCACACTGCCTTAAGATCGCAAACACCGTTCCAGGTTCGAGACCTGCACAACAAAAAGGTTGGACTGGAGGAGCAGCTGGCTGGCAACCCGTGTCCGTTGGCGGATGAGGACGCCCGTTATCGAACCGCCTTGGCGTTCGTCGCAAATCCCCGGAAATTATGGGATTGCGGCGACCTTAAGCGCCGCAGACTGGTGCCAAAGCTCCTGTTTGGTGGTCGCCTGCCCTACGAGCGAAATGTGGGCTATCGAACCGGCGGGATCGCCCATCCCTTCAGGGCCTTAAGCCTGATCCAAAACGGCAGGTCCAGTATGGTGCCGGCTGAGGGACTCGAACCCCCGACCCTCTGATTACAAATCAGATGCTCTACCAGCTGAGCTAAGCCGGCTAGGGTCACGGCTTATAATGGACCCGCAGACTTCGTGGTAGCGTTCCGGGCGGATCTGTCAACGCTGTTTTTGATAAGACTGTGCGCAAGCAATGATGTGTGCAGCCGCACAGAACGTGCGCGTGCATGTTGCGATTCTGCATCATTTGATGTGGCTGTTAGGAATTTTGATGTGCTGTCAAGAAAAAAATTTACAACCCCTCGAACTTTCGCTAGACGTGGGGTCTGGCGATCGATCGGGCGTATCATTGCAACTTCATGCATCAGTAAATGGCTGGACCACAGGGCGGTAATCCGGACCTGTTTTTCGCAGTGCGCGAGAGCGATGTGCCGAGCAGGGCGGCCGCGGTTGGCCGTAATGCGTTATTAGGGGTGTAGCTCAGTTGGTAGAGCGTCGGTCTCCAAAACCGAAGGTCGTGGGTTCGAGCCCCCCCGCCCCTGCCAACACGGCGATGAAGGTGAATGAGAGTTGGCGTCTGCTGGGGTCTACGGGTTGAGGCGAGCGTGAAACGGTGTCGATCCGGGTTCGCAGGCGTGTGCGGCGCGTAGCGAGATTTATGAAGAGGGTGCTGTGGCAGTAAATCCATTCCAGTTCGCACAAGAAGTTCGACAGGAGACGTCCAAAGTCACATGGCCCACCCGCAAGGAGACGTGGGTGACAACTGTCGCTGTGCTCATCATGGTCGCGTTAGCATGCGTGTTCTTCCTGATCACAGACCAGATACTCGGCTATCTTGTGACGCTCGCTCTCAACGCGGCACGCTAGGCTTGATGATCTCAGGCCGTGATTGAGGTTGAGATGGGGCAACGCAGATAACGCGCTGTTCGCGCGATCTGTTGTTTAGAGCGGGGCGGCGACTTCGGAAACGCAAGGCTTACAAACGTCCATGCCGCACGTCATCGGATCGTGCCACTCCGACGAACGGCTGTAAGCCAACGATCCAGAACGGTTAGGGTGAAATGACCAAGCGCTGGTACATCGTCCACGCTTACACAAACTTCGAGCAGAAGGTGGCTGACGGGATCTCGGACGCCGCGCGGCGGGAGAGCCTGGATCACTTGATCGATCAGGTCGTTGTGCCGACCGAAGAAGTTACCGAGGTGCGTCGCGGCCAGAAGGTGCAGACGGTCCGACGCTTCTTGCCAGGTTACGTTCTGGTCCGCATGGAGATGACGGACCGCGTGCACGTGATGATCAAGAACGTGCCGAAAGTGACGGGTTTCCTTGGCTCAGACAACAAGCCGGTGCCAATTCCTGACGACGAGGCGGCTCGGATTCTGAACCAAGTGCAGGAAGGTGTGGAGCGGCCGAAGTCGACCATCACATACGAAGTGGGCGAACAGGTCCGCGTTGCGGAGGGCCCATTCGCGTCATTTAACGGAACGGTCGAGGAGGTCGACGATGAGCGTGAAAGGCTGAAGGTGGCCGTGTCCATTTTTGGACGACCGACACCGGTCGAGCTCGAGTTCGCGCAGGTCGAAAAGGTGACGTGAGAACAACGAGTTGGAGCTGTCGAAACTGCTCATGCGAACGGTTTCGAATATTGGCGGACGATGTCCGCATCATCCGCGGCAGGGCTGTGCCGGCCCGACCACCGCGACCCTCGGACGTATGAAGGGATAAGAAATGGCAAAGAAGCTGACTGGTTACATCAACCTGCAGGTACCTGCAGGCCAAGCGAACCCGTCGCCGCCGATTGGCCCCGCGTTGGGTCAGCGTGGCGTCAACATCATGGAGTTTTGTAAGGCATTTAATGCCAAAACCAAGGACGTGGACCAGGGCACGCCGATCCCCGTTAAGATCGCCGTCTACGCAGACCGCTCCTTCACGTTCGAAATGAAAACGCCGCCAGCGTCATTCTTCTTAAAGAAGGCGGCCAAGATCAACTCCGGTTCAAAGGAGCCGGGGCGGGCGAGCGCTGGAACGGTCACGATGGAACAAGTGCGCGAGATTGCTCAGGCCAAAATGGCAGACTTGAACACCGATGATGTTGAGCAGGCGGCGCGGACGATTGCGGGCTCGGCCCGCTCGATGGGTCTACAGGTGACGGAGTAAGACCATGCCAAAACTCGCGAAAAAGATCAAAGGCGCTCGCGAAGCTGTGGACCGGTCGAAGCTCTATAGCCTCAGCGAAGGCGTTGAGCTGGTGAAGCAGCTGGCTGAGAAGGATGGCGTGAAGCGCAAGTTCGATGAGACCATTGATGTTGCGATGAACCTCGGTGTTGACCCGAAGCATGCGGACCAGATGGTTCGCGGTGTATGCAACTTGCCGAACGGATCGGGGCGGACAGTGCGTGTGGCCGTTTTTGCCCGGGGCGACAAGGCTGACGAATCGAAAGCCGCCGGCGCGGACATCGTCGGGGCCGAAGAGCTCGTCCAGCAGGTGCAAGACGGTCAGATCAACTTCGACCGCTGCATCGCGACGCCCGACATGATGGCGCTCGTCGGTCGGCTCGGCAAGGTTCTGGGACCGCGTGGTCTTATGCCCAACCCGCGGGTTGGAACAGTGACAATGGACGTCGCCAGCGCTGTTCGGGATGCCAAAGGCGGTGCGGTTGAGTTTCGCGTCGAAAAGGCCGGCATTGTTCATGCCGGTGTTGGCAAAGCCAGCTTTTCGTCCGAGCAGCTTGTTGAGAACATTCAAGCGTTCGTTGACGCGGTCAATCGGGCCAAGCCGAGCGGCGCGAAGGGCACGTACATCAAGCGCGTTTCCATAAAGTCGACTATGGGCCCGGGGGTTCGCCTCGACCATAACGCGATGGCTTCGGCGACGCAGTAAGAGGTTCGCAGGTTTGCCGCATCTGGGTGCGGCATCCAGCGTTGAAGAGACATCCGAAGATCACTCTTCGGGTCAGTGGCACCACAAGCCGGCCGTGTTGGCTTTGACGTGCTGCGAAACTGTCCGAGACGGCGGGCGCCGGGTAACCGGCCGAAGCAGCCAGCCATAGACGGGGTTAGACGTGGATCGGTCAAGCTTTGTAGGGCGACGGATCGTGCAAAACCTCGGGACAGATCTGAGTGGTCCCGCTGCCTCACGGGTAGTGAGACCAGGTCGTGAACCGGGGTGGCGCGGGTACGCCCTTGCCGCTCCAAACTTGGAGAGACGCGGTGGATAGAGCCCAAAAGGTGGAGATGGTCGACACGCTCGGCAGCATCTTCGCCCAGTCGGGATCCGTGGTTGTTGCACGGTATTCTGGCATGACCGTGGCTGAGATGTCCGAGCTTCGAGGTCGCCTTAAGGCGTCCGGCGCTCGCTTTAAAGTCACGAAAAACCGCCTCGCCAAGATTGCGCTTGAGAACGTTGAGGTCCCGCAGGCCAGCGACATGTTCACTGACCCGACGGGCATCGCGTTTGCGGAGGACCCGGTTGCTGCGCCGAAGATCCTGACGGAGTACGCCAAAGCCAACGATAAGCTCGTGGTCATTGGTGGAATCCTCGGGAAAACGGCGCTCGACGCAAAGGCAGTTGAAGCGCTTGCGAAGATGCCAAGCATCGACGAAATGCGCGCCAAACTCCTGGGTGTCCTCAACGCACCTGGAAGCAAGCTCGCCCGTACGCTCAATGAGCCGGGTAACAAGCTTGCTCGCCAGCTCAACGCGCCGGCTCAGAACCTCCTTGGGGTGCTGGCCGCTTGGAAGGCAAAGCAAGAGCAGGACGCAGCATAGGGCCAGGCGCTGATCGGCGCGGTCCGGTGCGGCTATCAATCGAACAAAGCTTGAGGAACTGACATGTCTGAACGAGTTGAAAAACTATACGAGGAACTCTCGTCCCTGACCGTTCTCGAGGTCGCTGATCTCGTCAAAACGCTGGAAGACAAATGGGGCGTGTCGGCAGCGTCCGGCGGCGGCATGATGATGCCGATGCCGGGAATGATGCCGGGCGCAGGCGCCGGTGACGACGCGGCGGGCGCCGTAGAGGAGAAGACGGAGTTCGACGTCGTGCTGGTCAGCGCAGGCGACAAGAAGATCAACGTTATTAAGGAAGTCCGTGCCATCACGGGGCTCGGTCTGAAGGAAGCAAAAGAACTCGTCGAAGCTGGCGGCAAGGCTGTCAAAGAAGGTGCCGGCAAGGACGAGGCTGAAGAACTTAAGAAGAAGCTTGAGGAAGTCGGCGCGACCGTCGAACTCAAGTAGTTCATGTACGTTGGCTCGGTGGCGGTTCACACCGCTGTCGGGCCAGTGTCCCGCATCCCGCACGGCCGACCGAGAACCGAGGGTTGGTCATTGCGGTTACTGCGACGGTTTCCCGGAGGACCGGCTACGGCGGCAAAGTCGTAGATCGATCCTCCGGCAAACCGTTTTGAAGCCGTCCTGCCTGTGCCCGGGCGGCGGCGGCTCAACGGTTGGCATCGGGCGATGCAATTTGGGATCGACACTGCCCGGTCGGTCCCGTCACGGCGAACGCATGAGGATCAAACATGGCTGCAACCTTCAATGGCCGCACACGGATTCGCAAGCGCTTTGGACACATTTCTGAAATTGCGAAAATGCCGAACCTCATTGAGGTGCAGAAGAGTTCATATGATGACTTTTTGATGGTGAAAGAGCCGCCAGGTGGCCGGCTCGAGGAAGGGCTGCAAGCCGTCTTCAAGTCCGTCTTCCCAATTTCGGACTTCGGTGGCAAGTCGACTCTTGAATTCGTGCGTTACGATTTTGAGCCGCCGAAGTACGACGTCGAAGAGTGCATGCAGCGCGACATGACCTATGCCGCGCCGCTCAAGGTCAAGTTGCGCTTGATCGTTTTCGATATCAATGAGGAGACCGGCGCAAAGTCGATCAAGGACGTCAAAGAGCAGGACGTCTACATGGGCGACATGCCGCTGATGACCCCGAACGGGACGTTCATCGTGAACGGCACCGAGCGGGTGATCGTCAGCCAGATGCACCGGTCGCCGGGCGTCTTTTTCGATCACGATCGGGGGCGCACGCATTCGTCGGGCAAGCTGCTGTTTGCGGCCCGCATCATTCCCTATCGCGGCTCATGGCTCGACTTTGAGTTCGACGCCAAAGACGTCGTGCATGTTCGGATTGACCGGCGACGCAAACTCCCGGTCACGACGATGCTGTATGCGCTTGGTCTCAATGACGAGCAGATCCTCGCGACGTTCTATGAGAACATGATGCTCAAGCACGACAGCTCGGGCTGGCGTTTGCCGTTCATCAAAGAGAAGTGGCGGGGCAACGCACCAACGTCGGATCTGATCGACGCCAAAACCGGCGAAGTCGTCGGAAAGGCCGGAGAAAAGATTACGGCACGCCGCGCCAGAGATCTTGTTGAGAAGCAAGGGCTCGAGGAAATCCTGGTCGCAGACGATGAGATTGCCGGTCGCTACATCGCGATGGACATTGTCGACATGGACACCGGCCGGATCTTTGCAGAAGCCGGCGACGAACTCGACCCCGCAATGCTAGCGGACCTCGTCGAGCAAGGCGTTGAAGAACTGCCGGTTCTCGATATCGACCACGTCAATATCGGCCCGTTCATTCGCAACACGCTGAAGTTGGACAAGAACGCCAACCGGGAAGAAGCGTTGATGGACATCTACCGGGTCATGCGCCCGGGGGAACCGCCAACCATCGAGGCGGCGGAGGCGATGTTCCATTCGCTGTTCTTCGATCCGGAGCGCTATGACCTTTCGGCCGTCGGTCGCGTCAAGATGAACATGCGTCTGGACCTCGACGCAGAAGATACGGTGCGGACGCTGCGCGACGTCGACATTCTGGCCGTCGTCAAGACGCTGGTCGATCTGCGGGACGGTCGCGGCGAGATCGATGACATCGACCACCTCGGCAACCGCCGGGTTCGGTCGGTCGGTGAGCTCATGGAAAACCAATATCGCGTCGGTCTCCTGCGCATGGAGCGCGCGATCAAAGAGCGGATGAGTTCGGTCGATATCGACACCGTGATGCCGCAGGATCTGATCAACGCGAAACCGGCCGCGGCGGCCGTTCGCGAGTTCTTCGGATCATCGCAGCTTTCGCAGTTTATGGACCAGACCAATCCGTTGTCTGAGATCACGCACAAGCGGCGGCTGTCAGCGCTGGGCCCGGGCGGCCTCACGCGGGAGCGCGCAGGTTTCGAGGTGCGCGACGTGCACCCCACGCACTACGGGCGGATCTGTCCAATTGAGACGCCGGAAGGTCCGAACATTGGCCTTATCAACTCGCTCGCCACGTTTGCGCGCGTGAACAAGTACGGCTTTATCGAAAGCCCCTATCGCCGCGTCAAAGATGGCACGTTGCAGAATGAGGTGGTCTATCTCTCCGCGATGGAGGAAGCCCGGCATCACGTCGCACAGGCCAACGCTGACATCGATGACAACGGTCGCATCGTCGGAGACCTGGTGACCTGCCGCTTCCAGGGCGACGTCATGCTCGTTTCGCCGGACCGCGTCGACTACATCGACGTTTCGCCGAAACAGCTGGTCTCCGTTGCAGCTGCGTTGATTCCGTATCTCGAGAACGACGACGCCAACCGTGCACTTATGGGCTCGAACATGCAACGCCAGGCGGTGCCGCTGATCAAGGCGGAAGCGCCGTTTGTCGGCACCGGCATGGAGTCAGTCGTTGCGCGGGATTCCGGCGCTGCCATCGGTGCGCGCCGGACGGGTATCGTCGATCAAGTCGATGCAACACGGATCGTGATCCGGGCGACGGAAGAAACGGACCCGTCCAAGCCGGGCGTCGATATCTACCGCCTGCGCAAGTTCCAACGGTCGAACCAGAACACCTCGATCAACCAGCGGCCGCTCGTCAACGTCGGCGATCTTGTGACCGAGGGGGAGATCGTCGCGGATGGACCGTCGACGGATCTCGGCGATCTGGCGCTGGGCAAGAATGTGTTGGTCGCGTTCATGCCCTGGCAGGGCTACAACTTCGAGGATTCGATCCTGCTGTCGGAGCGCGTCGTCTCCGAGGATGTGTTTACCTCTGTCCACCTCGAAGAGTTCGAGGTGATGGCGCGTGACACCAAACTCGGCCCGGAAGAGATTACGCGCGATATTCCGAACGTGTCCGAAGAAGCGTTGCGGAACCTCGACGAAGCCGGAATCGTTTACATCGGCGCGGAAGTGCATCCGGGCGATATCTTGGTCGGCAAGATCACGCCCAAGGGCGAGAGCCCGATGACGCCGGAGGAAAAACTCCTGCGTGCGATCTTCGGCGAGAAGGCCTCAGACGTCCGGGACACGTCGTTGCGGTTGCCACCAGGTGTGTCGGGCACGATCGTCGAAGTCCGCGTGTTTAACCGCCACGGCGTCGATAAAGACGAGCGTGCTATGGCGATCGAGCGCGAGGAGATCGAGCGTCTCGCGAAGGATAGGGACGACGAACTCCAGATCCTGGATCGCAACGTCTACAGCCGCTTGCGCGAAGTGCTGATGGACAAGGTCGTTGCCAAGGGCCCGCGTGGCGCACGCAAGGACACGACCATCGACACCGAGATTCTGGACGACATTCCACGCTCGCAGTGGTGGGAAATCGGTCTCCAAGATGAAGGCGCCCAGAGCGAGATCGAGGCGATCCGCCAGCAGTACGAGGACGCCAAGAAGAGCCTCGAGCGCCGCTTCGTCGACAAGGTCGACAAGCTTCAGCGCGGCGACGAACTGCCGCCCGGCGTCATGAAAATGGTGAAGGTCTTCGTTGCCGTCAAACGTAAGATCCAGCCGGGCGATAAAATGGCCGGCCGCCATGGCAATAAGGGCGTTGTCTCGCGCATCGTCCCGGTCGAGGATATGCCGTTCCTGGAAGACGGAACACCAGTTGACGTGGTGCTCAACCCGCTCGGCGTGCCGAGCCGGATGAACGTCGGCCAGATCCTCGAGACCCATACCGGTTGGGCCTGTCGCGGTTTGGGTCGGGTCATTGACGCCGCACTCGATGACTATCGCGCCCAGGGCGATCTCACCGCGGTGCGCGACAAGATCAGTCGGATCTACGGTGACGACCATGAAGTCGCAAACTTCGATGATGCCGGAACGGTAAAGCTTGCTGAGCAGTTATTGCGTGGTGTGCCGGTGGCAACGCCGGTGTTTGATGGTGCACGGGAACCCGACATCGTCGAAATGCTGCGCGAGGCCGGGTTTGACGAGTCCGGTCAGGTCGTCCTCCACGACGGCCGCACCGGCGAGCCGTTCGATCGTAAAGTGACGGTCGGCTACAAGTATGTCTTGAAGCTGCATCACTTGGTCGACGACAAGATCCACGCGCGCTCGATCGGACCGTACAGCCTGGTCACGCAGCAGCCACTCGGCGGCAAGGCCCAGTTCGGTGGCCAGCGGTTCGGCGAGATGGAGGTCTGGGCGCTGGAGGCCTACGGTGCCGCGTACACCTTGCAGGAAATGCTAACCGTCAAGTCCGATGACGTCGCGGGCCGCACCAAAGTGTACGAAGCGATCGTCCGGGGTGACGACAGCTTTGAGGCTGGAATTCCGGAAAGCTTCAACGTCCTCGTTAAAGAAATGCGGGCGTTGGGCCTGATGGTCGACTTGATCAATTCGGAGACGGAGGAAGCGCTGGAGGCGGCGACACCACCGGAAGGTGGTGATGCTGTCGTGACGTTACCGCCGGCGGCTGAGTAGCCGATGTCCAAGCAATACAAGGGTTGGCAACCGCAAGGTGCCAGCCCGGCTGTCAAACACTGAATGGGATAGCCCAGATCCGACGTCTTAGAGAGCTGACCGACACCGCTTTCACAGACGTCAACTACCTGATCGTAAGATCCCGTGAGAGCGCGCCGCGAGGAGAGCCTGCATGAACGAGCTGAGCCACATTTTCAAGCAGCAGCAAATCCCGACCTTTGACCAGATCAAGATCTCGATAGCGAGCCCTGACGACATCCTGTCTTGGTCGTTCGGCGAGATCAAGAAGCCGGAGACGATCAACTACCGCACGTTCAAGCCGGAGCGAGACGGGTTGTTCTGCGCCCGGATCTTCGGCCCGATCAAGGACTACGAGTGCCTGTGCGGCAAGTACAAGCGGATGAAGTACAAAGGCCTCATCTGCGAAAAGTGCGGTGTTGAGGTTACGCTCGCGAAAGTGCGGCGTGAGCGCATGGGGCATATCGAACTGGCCGCGCCGGTCGCGCACATCTGGTTCCTGAAGTCTCTGCCGAGCCGGATCGGCCTGTTGCTCGACATGACGCTGAAGGACCTCGAGCGTGTGCTGTACTTCGAGCAGTACATTGTCATCGAACCCGGCGTCACGACGTTCCATGAAAAGCAGCTGCTGACAGAAGACGCTTATAACGCCGCGATCGAAGAGTTCGGCCAGGACAGCTTTACGGCTGGCATTGGCGCTGAAGCGATTCGCGAAATCCTGACAGGCATGGATCTGCCGCAAATCCGCGAAGATCTGCG
Organism: Pseudomonadota bacterium; assembly: GCA_039039985.1. GTDB lineage: Bacteria > Pseudomonadota > Alphaproteobacteria > Rhizobiales > Hyphomicrobiaceae > JBCBWG01. The sequence continues at coordinate 26,788 of JBCCOV010000025.1, forward strand.
CCAGGAGATCGCCGAGGCGACGACCGAACTCAAGCCAAAGAAGCTCGGTAAGCGCCTGAAGCTGATCGAGGCATTCATTGAGTCCGGCAACCGGCCGGAATGGATGATCTTGACGCATGTCCCGGTCATCCCGCCCGAACTGCGTCCGCTGGTGCCACTCGATGGCGGCCGGTTCGCAACGTCGGACCTGAACGATCTCTATCGTCGGGTGATCAACCGGAACAATCGCCTAAAGCGTCTCATGGAGCTGCGGGCGCCGGACATTATCATCCGGAACGAAAAGCGGATGCTGCAGGAATCGGTTGATGCGCTGTTCGACAACGGGCGTCGCGGCCGCGTGATTACGGGTGCCAACAAGCGACCGCTGAAATCACTGTCCGACATTCTGAAGGGCAAGCAGGGGCGTTTCCGTCAGAACCTTCTCGGTAAGCGCGTCGACTATTCCGGCCGATCGGTGATCGTGGTCGGTCCAGAGCTGAAACTGCATCAGTGCGGTCTGCCGAAGAAGATGGCGCTTGAGCTCTTCAAGCCGTTTATCTACGCGCGCCTGCAGGCACTCGGTCAGGCGGCGACCGTGAAGCAGGCCAAAAAGCTGGTCGAGAAGGAAAAGCCGGAAGTCTGGGACGTCCTCGATGAGGTCATCCGAGAGCATCCGGTCATGCTCAACCGCGCGCCGACGCTGCACCGCCTGGGTATTCAGGCGTTTGAGCCGACGCTGATCGAAGGCAAGGCGATACAACTTCATCCCCTCGTCTGCTCCGCCTTCAATGCCGACTTCGACGGGGACCAAATGGCCGTGCACGTGCCGCTTTCGCTGGAAGCCCAGCTGGAAGCGCGCGTGCTGATGATGTCGACCAACAACATTCTGCACCCGGCAAGCGGCGCTCCAATTATTGTGCCGTCGCAAGACATCGTCCTCGGCCTCTACTATCTCTCGATCAAGTCTGAAGGCGAGCCGGGCGAAGGCATGCTGTTTGGGTCCGTCGAGGAAGTTCACCACGCTCTTGAGGCGCGGGCCGTCAGCTTGCACGCCCAGGTCAAGGCGCGCCTCACGTTCGTCGATGGCGAGGGCAATCCGTACACCAAGGTTTACGACACAACCCCCGGGCGCGTGATCTTGAGCGAGATCCTGCCGCGCCAGCCAGGGATCGACTACGAACTGGTCGATAGGTTGCTGACCAAAAAATCCATCTCGGCAATGATTGACGCGGTGTATCGGTGCTGCGGCCAGAAAGAGTCCGTCATCTTCTGTGATCGGATTATGGCTTTGGGCTTCCAGCGCGCCTACAAGGCCGGGATCTCGTTTGGTAAGGACGACATGGTCGTCCCGGACGCCAAACGGAACATCATGGCTGAGACCGAGGAACTCGTCCGCGAATTCCAGCAGCAGTACGACGACGGGCTGATAACGCAGCTCGAAAAGTACAACAAGGTTGTGGACGCCTGGTCGAAGTGCACCGACCGGATTGCCAAGGAGATGATGGAACGCATCTCGGCGGTTCAGAAGGACGACACCGGGCGGACGCGGCCGATCAACTCGATCTACATGATGAGCCATTCCGGTGCGCGGGGGTCACCGACCCAGATGCGTCAGCTGGCTGCGATGCGCGGTCTCATGACCAAGCCGTCGGGCGAAATCATCGAGACCCCGATCAAGGCCAACTTTAAAGAAGGGCTTAGTGTTCTAGAGTACTTCAACTCGACGCACGGTGCCCGGAAGGGACTGGCCGACACGGCGTTGAAGACGGCCAACTCCGGCTATCTGACCCGCCGTCTCGTCGATGTTGCCCAGGACTGCATCATCAACGAGGACGACTGCGGGACCGATGGTGGTCTCAACGTTCAGGCCGTTGTCGATGCCGGTCAGGTTCTGGTGACGCTCGGCGCGCGTGTTCTCGGCCGTACGGCCGGCGAGGATATCCGTCATCCGGAAACTGGCGAGTTGATCGTGTCGGCTGGCGATCTGATCGAAGAGCGCCACTCGGACGCGATCGAGAAGGCTGGCCTGCAGGAGGCGCGGATCCGCTCGGTTCTCACTTGCGAGACGACCAACGGCGTTTGCGCCAAGTGTTATGGTCGTGACCTGGCGCGTGGTACGCCGGTGAACATTGGCGAAGCCGTCGGTGTGATCGCCGCGCAGTCGATTGGTGAGCCTGGAACGCAGCTGACAATGCGGACGTTCCACATCGGTGGCGCCGCGCAAGTCGCAGACACGTCGTTTATCGAGTCCAACTTCAACGGTAAGATTAGTTTTAAGAACGCGCTATTCGTCAAGAACAGCCAAGGCCACCAGATCGTCACCGGCCGTTCGATGTCGATCGTGATCTCCGACCAAGGCGGCAAGGAACTCTCAGCGCAGAAAATCGCGTACGGTTCTAGGCTCATCGTTGAGGAGAACCAGGAGATCACCCGCGGCACGCGGTTGGCGCAGTGGGACCCGTATACGCGCCCGATCCTCACGGAAGTCGAAGGCTTTGTCGACTTTGAGGACCTAGTCGAAAGCGTCTCCGTGCGTGAGCAAACCGACGAGGTGAAAGGTACGACCAGTCGCGTCATTATCGATTGGCGGTCGAGCCCGCGCGGTTCGGAACTCAAGCCGGCCGTCGTCGTGCAAGACCAGGATGGCCGCGCCATTCCGGTCGACCGCGGTGGGGATGCGCGCTATCTCCTGCCTGTGGACGCGATCTTGTCGGTCGATCGTGGCGACAAGGTTGGCCCTGGCGACGTGCTGGCCCGTATTCCGGTCGCGTCGGCGAAGCAGAGCGACATTACTGGTGGTTTGCCGCGGGTCGCCGAGTTGTTCGAAGCGCGCCGACCGAAAGACCACGCTATCATTGCCGAGATCTCCGGCACCGTGGAGTTCGGCAAGGACTACAAGAACAAGCAGCGCATCGCCATCAGGCCGGACGAGGAGGACGGGGACTCGGTCGAATACCTTATTCCGCGTGGCAAGACGCTGGCCGTTCAGAATGGGGACCGGATCGAGCGCGGCGACTTCCTGTATGACGGACTTCCAGCGCCACACGATATTCTTGCGATCAAGGGTGTCGAGGAACTGGCGTCATATCTGATCAACGAGATACAGGACGTGTACCGTCTGCAAGGTGTGACGATCAACGACAAGCATATTGAAGTGATCGTTCGCCAGATGCTGCAAAAGGTCGAGATCAATGACGTCGGCGATACCGACATGATCAAGGGCGAGCAGCTGGATCGCGTCGAATTCGACGAGCGCAATCGGGTCGTTGAAATGTCCGGCAAACGGCCGGCAGGTGCGACACCGGTTCTGCTTGGTATCACCAAGGCGTCGTTGCAGACGCGCTCGTTCATCTCGGCGGCCTCGTTCCAGGAGACGACCCGTGTGCTGACCGAAGCTTCGGTTCAGGGCAAGGTCGACACGCTGGATGGCCTTAAGGAGAACGTGATCGTCGGGCGTCTAATCCCGGCGGGCACTGGCGGCATGTTGCGTCGTCTGCGCAAAATCGCGGCCCGGCGTGATGATCTCATTGCGCGTGAACGGGCCAAGCAGGAGTCCATGCTCGAAGGGCCGGCCGGCGAAGCTGGCGACGGTCCGCGCCGTCGCCGTCGCGTGGATCAGGAAGCCGCAGAGTAGGCTGCGAGCCAACGTAAAGACCAACGGCGACTGTCACTCCGGCGGTCGCCGTTGGTGCATAATGCGATCATAAGGACACCGCAGCGGGCGTGTGCACATACGCCCCTAAAAAAGCCGAAATTGACTGCGCTGGACGGTTGACCGAAGCAGCGTCGGTGTATATGGTCCGCGCACTTTCGCGACAGGCAGTAGCGACGTCTTGGACGTTTTTTGGCTAAACGCTGTCGTTGATAAGCGAAACAGTTCGATGAGGGTCGGGGGCAGACTGTGCGGTGCGCGCTGCCCTACGTTATGGAGCCCGGGGCGGTTTATCCGTGCCCGGTTATCACATTTGAGTGCCGGATCTTGGCCGAGCCAGGGCGATGGGTGGCACGCGACGAAAGCGGTGGAATGCCAACGATCCAACAATTGATCCGCAGCCCGCGCGAAAAGCAGGTTAAGCGGAATAAGGTCCCGGCGATGCAAGCGTGCCCACAAAAACGTGGCGTCTGCACGCGGGTTTATACAACGACACCAAAGAAGCCGAACTCTGCTTTGCGGAAGGTGGCCAAAATTCGTCTGACCAATGGCTTCGAGGTTATCGGTTACATTCCAGGCGAAGGGCACAACCTTCAAGAACACTCGGTGGTGTTGATACGCGGCGGTCGTGTGAAGGATCTGCCTGGTGTTCGCTATCACATCGTTCGCGGTGTTCTCGACACCCAGGGCGTTCAAAACCGCAAGCAGCGGCGTTCGAAGTACGGTGCCAAGCGGCCGAAGTAATAGAGGCACACGTCGGGTCGATGCCCCCCGGCGGTTTCAGAGTTTGCGCCCACAAGCCTGCGTGTGTGTTGCAAGCTGAATGGTTGTTTTCCGCCATGTGCGGGCATCGCTTGAGCAGAATGAGACTTCTAGAGGGACGTAAGGTATGTCTCGTCGTCACAGAGCCGAGAAACGGGAAGTGATCCCGGACCCGAAGTACAGCGATATCGTGATCTCGAAGTTCATGAACGCGGTCATGTACCAAGGGAAAAAGTCCGTTGCCGAGACAATCGTCTACGGGGCAATGGATCAGATGGAAGAGCGCGCGAAACAAGATCCGCTGCAACTGTTCCATCAGGCAATTGACAATGTTGCGCCCTCGGTTGAGGTGCGCTCGCGCCGGGTTGGTGGTGCGACGTATCAGGTTCCCGTGGAGGTGCGACCGCAGCGGCGGCAGGCTTTGGCTATCCGTTGGTTGATCGCAGCCGCGCGAAACCGTAACGAAAACACGATGGTAGAGCGCCTGTCGGGCGAATTGCTCGATGCTGCGAACAGTCGCGGCGCTGCCGTCAAAAAGCGCGAAGACACGCACCGGATGGCCGATGCCAACCGCGCGTTTTCGCATTACCGCTGGTAACCTGTTTCAACGCGAGCCCTTTTTGGAGCTGTCCCATGCCGCGTGAATACGACATTGGTGATTACCGGAACTTCGGCATCATGGCCCACATTGATGCCGGGAAAACGACAACCACCGAGCGCATCCTGTACTACACGGGCAAGAGCCATAAGATTGGCGAAGTCCATGATGGCGCTGCAACCATGGACTGGATGGAGCAGGAGCAGGAGCGCGGCATTACGATTACGTCGGCCGCGACGACGACGTTCTGGGAAGCTCGCGATGGCAAGAAGCGCCGTCTGAACATCATCGACACCCCAGGACACGTCGACTTCACAATTGAGGTCGAGCGTTCTTTGCGCGTTCTAGACGGCGCCATCGCGCTGCTCGATGCAAACGCAGGTGTTGAGCCGCAGACCGAGACGGTTTGGCGCCAAGCTGACAAGTACAACGTGCCGCGCATGGTGTTCGTCAACAAGATGGACAAGACCGGCGCAGATTTCTACCGATGTGTTGAAATGATCAAATCGCGGCTCGGTGCGAAACCAGTCGCAATTCAGCTCCCGATCGGTGCTGAGAATGACTTCAAGGGTGTCGTCGATCTCATTGAAATGAATGCGCTGGTCTGGCGCGACGAGACACTCGGTGCGGAATGGGATGTGGTTGACATCCCCGACGATCTCAAAGAGCGGGCTGAAGAATACCGCGAGGCGATGATTGAGGCCGTGGTTGAGGCCGACGACGCCGCGATGGAAGCTTACCTCGAGGGCAATCCGCCTGATAACGACAAGATCCGCGAACTGATCCGAAAAGGCACGTGCACCGTCCAATTCTTCCCGGTGTTATGCGGTTCTGCTTTTAAGAATAAGGGCGTACAGCCCCTTCTCGACGCCGTCGTCGACTTCCTCCCAAGCCCAACCGAAGTTCCCGCCATCAAAGGGGTCAACCCGAAGGACGGCGAGGAAATGGTTCGTAAGTCGTCCGACGATGAACCCCTCTCGATGCTGGCGTTCAAGATCATGAACGACCAGTTCGGCTCCTTGACGTTTGCGCGCATCTATTCCGGCACCGTGAAGTCCGGCATGAGCCTTGTGAACACGGTGAAAGAGAAGAGAGAGCGGATCGGCCGGATGCTCCTCATGCACTCAATCGAGCGCGAGGAGATCCAGGAAGCCTACGCAGGCGACATCGTCGCGCTTGTCGGCTTGAAAGAGACGACGACTGGGGACACGCTAAGTGACCCAGCCAAGCCGGTCATATTGGAGCGCATGGAGTTTCCGGATCCGGTTATTGAGATCGCGATTGAGCCGAACTCCAAGGCTGACCAGGAGAAAATGGGCATCGCGCTCAATCGTTTGGCCAGCGAGGATCCGTCGTTCCGCGTCAAGACGGACGAAGAGAGTGGACAGACCATCATCGCCGGCATGGGCGAACTCCATCTCGACATCCTGATCGACCGCATGAAGCGCGAGTTCAAAGTCGAGGCGAATGTCGGTCAGCCTCAAGTGGCTTATCGCGAGACAATCTCCCGTCCGTCCGACATTGACTACACCCACAAAAAGCAAACCGGTGGTACGGGGCAGTTCGCGCGCGTCAAGATCCGTTTCGAGCCGAACGAGACGGGGGGCGGAAACGCGTTTGAGTCTGAGATCGTTGGCGGCACAGTGCCGCGTGAGTACATCCCGGGTGTTGAAAAAGGCGTCCGCTCGGTTTGGGACAATGGCTGCCTGATCGGCTTTCCCATGGTCGATATCAAGGCCACGTTGTACGACGGTGGCTTCCACGAAGTGGACTCCAGTGTCATCGCTTTCGAGATTGCGACGCGTGCCGCGGCACGCGAAGGGTTCGAGAAGGCTGGGCTCAAGTTGCTTGAGCCGGTTATGGATGTCGAGATCGTGACGCCGGAGGAGTTCCTCGGCACCATTATTGGAGACGTCAACAGCAGACGCGGACAAGTTCGTGGGCAGGAAATGCGAGGCAACGCGATTGTTGTCAGTGCGTTCGTGCCTTTGGCGAACATGTTCGGCTACATCAATACCCTGCGCTCATCGAGCCAGGGCCGCGCGTCTTACACGATGCAGTTCGCACACTACGCTGAAGTTCCGCGTCAAGTGGCGGATGAAGTCAAAGCGAAGTACGCATAACGGACGGGAACCGCTTCGTCGTGGTGCTTGCAACAGCTGTTGTCGGCATCACGGGAAACGATCATGTGACAGACTGGGAGCCTCGAGATGGCGAAGGAAAAGTTCGAGCGCACAAAGCCGCATGCCAATATTGGCACGATCGGTCACGTTGACCACGGTAAGACGACATTGACGGCAGCCATTACGAAAGTTCTGGCCGACGCCGGCAAGTCGCAAGCCGTTGCGTTCGATCAAATCGACAAAGCACCGGAAGAGCGCGAGCGCGGCATTACGATCTCGACGGCGCACGTTGAGTACGAAACCGACAACCGCCACTACGCCCACGTCGACTGCCCAGGCCACGCTGACTACGTGAAAAACATGATCACCGGCGCCGCGCAGATGGACGGTGCGATTTTGGTCTGTTCCGCTGCCGACGGTCCAATGCCGCAAACGCGCGAGCATATCCTGTTGGCGCGCCAGGTGGGCGTACCAGCACTTGTGGTGTTTCTGAACAAGGTCGACCAGGTCGACGATGAGGAATTGTTGGAGCTCGTGGAAATGGAAGTCCGCGAGCTTCTGTCGTCTTACGAGTTCCCAGGGGACGATATTCCAATCGTCGCTGGCTCGGCTCTCGCAGCTCTCGAAGGCCGCGACGACGAGATCGGTTCGAAGAAGATCCTTGAGCTGATGCAGGCCGTTGACGACTACATCCCGACACCGGATCGTCCCGTTGACCAACCGTTCCTTATGCCGATCGAGGATGTGTTCTCCATCTCCGGCCGCGGCACCGTTGTGACCGGCCGTGTCGAGCGCGGGATCGTCAAAGTCGGCGAGGAAGTTGAGATCGTCGGCATCCGCGACACTCAGAAGACAACCGTTACAGGCGTCGAGATGTTCCGCAAGCTGCTCGACCAGGGGCAGGCCGGCGACAACATCGGTGCGCTTCTGCGTGGCGTCGGCCGCGAGGACGTGGAGCGCGGCCAGGTGCTCTGTAAGCCGGGCTCGATTACGCCGCACAAGAAGTTCGTTGCCGAAGCTTACATTCTGACGAAAGAAGAAGGTGGACGGCACACGCCGTTCTTTACGAACTATCGTCCGCAGTTCTACTTCCGTACGACCGATGTGACCGGCGTTTGCACGCTGCCGGAAGGTACGGAAATGGTGATGCCAGGTGACAATGCCACGATGGACGTCGAGCTGATCACGCCAATCGCGATGGAAGAAAAACTCCGGTTCGCGATCCGTGAAGGTGGGCGTACCGTCGGTGCCGGCGTTGTCGCCAGCATAAAAGAGTAACGAGAAGATATGGGGCGTGTGCGCCCGGGCCGGATGACGGTCCGGGCGCCTCTCCTTTTTTAGAGGCGTTGCGTGTCACACACGCGGGTTTGAGAGCGGGACCATGAACGGCCAAAACATCCGTATTCGTTTGAAAGCGTTCGATCATCGAATTCTCGACGCTTCGACGCTGGAAATCGTCAATACGGCAAAGCGAACGGGCGCCGAAGTGCGCGGCCCGATTCCGCTGCCGACACGGATCGAGCGGTTCACCGTGAATCGGTCTCCGCATATCGACAAGAAAAGCCGAGAACAGTTCGAGATGCGCACGCATAAACGGCTGCTGGATATTGTCGATCCGACACCGCAAACCGTCGATGCGTTGATGAAGCTTGATCTGGCCGCAGGCGTGGACGTCGAGATCAAGCTCTAGAGTTTGGACACAGCGTGGCTGTGCGCGGGTTGCGCCAGTGGCGAACAGGGAGGACGGGACCGATGCGTTCCGGGTTGATTGCACGAAAGGTCGGGATGTCCCGGGTCTTCATGGACGACGGGCGGCATATCCCTGTGACCGTGCTTCAAATCGACGGTTGCCAGGTTCTCGGGCAACGTACCGAGGACAAGAACGGCTATACCGCGTTGCAGCTGGGTGCGGGAACGCGCAAGCCGAAACACACGTCGAATCCCGAGCGCAAGAAGTTTGCGATCGCGAACGTTGAGCCAAAGCGCAAGATCATCGAGTTCCGTGTCAGTTCCGACAATCTGATTGATGTCGGCGCGGAGCTGACGGCCGATCATTTTGTGGATGGCCAGTTTGTTGATGTGACGGGTACGAGCCAGGGTAAGGGCTTTGCCGGTGCGATGAAGCGTTGGAATTTTCGCGGCCTTCGCGCCTCGCACGGTGTCTCGATCTCTCACCGCGCGCACGGTTCGACCGGGCAGTGCCAGGATCCGGGCAAGGTGTTCAAGGGCAAAAAGATGGCCGGCCACTATGGTGCCGAGCGCGTGACGACGCAGAACCTTGAGGTCATCCGAACGGATGTTGAGCGCGGGCTTGTTTTGGTGAAGGGCGCGGTTCCCGGCTCCAAGGGCGGTTGGGTCATGATCCGCGACGCCGTCAAGCGCGATCTGCCAAAGGACGCACCAAGTCCGGGCGCGTTCCGGCCACCTGTCGCCGCCAGCGGCGCGGCAGCGGCTGATGACGCCGCAGCGTCGACAGAGGAGTGATGGCAATGGAGATCAATGTCACCACGTTGAATGCTGAGGCCGCCGGAACGGTCGAGCTCAGCGATACGGTTTACGGTCTGGAGCCACGCGCGGACATCCTCCACCGCATGGTACGCTATCAGCAATTGAAGCGCATGGCGGGCACGCACAAGACGAAGGACCGGTCTGAAGTCAAAATGACGGGCAAGAAAATGTACCGTCAGAAGGGCACCGGCGGTGCGCGCCACGGCAACAAGTCGGCCCCGCAGTTTCGTGGCGGTGGCCGTGCGCACGGCCCGGTTGTCCGCAGCCACGCAATTGATTTGCCGAAGAAGGTCCGTGCGCTCGCGTTGCGCCACGCCCTGTCGGCAAAGGTCAAATCCGGTGAGCTGATCGTCCTTGATGCGGCGA
>JBCCOV010000026.1:0-35004 GCA_039039985.1 Pseudomonadota bacterium
CGCGTTCAACATCATCGCCGTCGATGCAGAAGGCAAATTGCAGGATCGTGCCGGCCTGAGTTGGTCGTTGGTCCGCCTGGAGCGCGTCTGGCAGTGGTTCAAGCGTGACGGTCGTTGGTCCTATGACGCCGCAACCGTGCCGCGGACCGTGGCCAGCGGCGCCATTGACGCAACGGCAAGCGGGCCGGTGAAAATCTCCGCCCCGGTGACATGGGGACGGTACCGACTCGTTGTCGAGACACCTGCATCAGATGCCACAGCTGCAATGCGCTCGAGCCTCGTCTTTCGAGCCGGATGGTCCGGCGCTGACGACACCGAAAGCCCGGAAGTCCTAGATGTTGCTCTGGACAAGGAATCCTATGCCGACGGCGAGACAGCGCGCATCAACGTCTCGACCAAGCGCGGTGGTCACGCAGTTGTCACCGTGCTCGCAAACTCTGTTCTGTATCGCAAGTCCGTTGTTCTTGCCGATGGTGACAGTGAGATCACGCTGCCGGTCTCGGCAGACTGGGGGGCAGGTGCCTATGCGACTGTGATGTTGCACCGGCCGATGAACGCACGCGCCAAACGTATGCCGACGCGGGCCGTCGGACTGGCGTGGATTGGGATTGACCCCGCGTCGCGGTCGGTTGGTGTGACCATCGGTGGACCAGAGAAGATGCGGTCCGGCCGAACGGTGACCTTGCCGGTCAGCGTTTCAGGTATCGACGCGGGCGATACGGCATACCTCACGCTCGCCGCCGTGGATGTCGGCATACTCAATCTGACGCGCTTCGAGTCGCCGGATCCGGCCCAACACTTCAGTGCGCAAACACGGCTCGGCGCGGAAATCAGAGACATATACGGGCGGCTGATCGATGGCATGCGCGCCGAACGCGGTTCGCTGCGGTCAGGCGGCGATGCCGATCCAAACGTCGGCATGATGGGACGCCCACCAGCGAGCGAGACCGTGGCGCTTTTCTCTGGTCTTGTCCGTGTCGGTCCGGACGGCAAAGCAAACGTCACGTTCGATCTGCCGGCGTTCAACGGCACAGTGCGCCTGATGGCCGTCGCCTGGACGGATCGGCGGACTGGAAAGGCAACGCGCGACATGACGGTTCGCGATCCCGTTGCCGTTACGACCTCTCTGCCGCGGTTCCTGACGCTTGGTGATCAAGCTCAGATGACAGTTGACCTCCATAACGTCGAAGGCGCGGACGGTGACTATCAACTGGCCGTGCAGAGTGCGGGCGACAACCTCCCGGTTCGCAGCGTTGGAACGGAAACTGTGACGCTGAAAAACGGCGAGCGCCGCGCGCTGACCATGAAACTCGCACCGCGGGCAGTTGGCCCGACGACGCTGACGTTTACCGTGACTGGCCCAAATGAGCTATCGATCGTGCGGGAGCGGACGCTGCGCGTTCATCCACCTGGTGGCGACGTCAAACTGACGACGGTTCGTGAGCTGGCGCCGGGAACAACCGTCAAACTCGACGCCAAGTGGTTGAACGGATTGATCGCGCGCGACTCGCGTCTCGCCGTAAACGTCGGCCCGCTCGCAGCATTTGATGTGCCGGGATTGCTAGCGGGTCTCGATCGCTATCCTTACGGGTGCACCGAACAGACCGTCAGTCGTGCGCTGCCGCTGCTGAGTGCGAATGCGCTGTCGTCCGAAGCCGGACTGGCGACCGATGATGCGCTGAAGGACCGCATTCAGACCGCGATCCAGCGCGTGTTGGCGACCCAGGATAGTAGCGGCGCATTTGGTGTCTGGGGACCTCACACGACAGATCTCTGGTTAACTGGATATGTGACAGACTTCCTCACTCGAGCGCGTGAAGCAGGCTATGTCGTCGATGCTGCGCGGTTCCGTCAGGCCCTCGACAGGTTGGCCAACAGCGTCGCTTACACACAGGACGTGACCAACGGCGGTGCCGCATTGGCCTATGCGCTCTATGTTCTCGCGCGCAATGGTCGCGCACCGGTGGGCGAGCTGCGGTACTATGCGGATGCCAAGCTTGCGGCGTTCAAACAGCCATTGGCGAAAGCTCAGATTGGGACAGCCCTCGCGATGGTTGGCGATCGGGAGCGTGCAAATCGGGTCTTTGCCGCAGCAATCGCCGCTGTTGACCTGTCGGCGGCACCGAACTCCCGCGCCGATTTCGGTAGCAACCTGCGAGACGCGGCCGCCATTCTGGCACTCGGTACTGAAGCGCGCATCTCGCGGTTCGATCGCTCTGGGCTCGCGCAGAACGTTGCCGCCGCCTATGCCAGACGCCAATACACATCGACCCAGGAGAAGGCTTGGCTCCTGCTTGCCGCCAAGGCGATATCAGACACGGGCGCGGACGTGCGGCTAAAAGTTGGGGATAACTCACACGCCGGCGCCCTAAGACGGACCTTTGTCGGACCCGACCTCATTGCAAAACCACGCGGCCTGACTAATACGGGTGCCGCAGCTACGTCAGCTGTCGTCACGGCTATCGGCCCCGGCAAGGTTGCACTCCCGCCCGCTAACGCCGGCCTGAGAATCACGCGGACGTATTACACGCTTGATGGACGGCCGGTGGATTTGGCAAGTGCACGTGGCGGTAGCGCCACGGTTTCGCAAAACGATCGCTTTGTCGTCGTCATCGCGATCAGTGCGGAGAACCGAACCGGTCGTCTGCTCGTTGAGGATCGGCTGCCGGCCGGTTTTGAGATTGAGAATCCGAGGCTTGTCGATAGCGGCAATGTCGAAGCATTGAGTTGGCTGAAAACAACTGTTCAGCCCCAACATACGGAGTTTCGCGACGATCGTTTTGTTGCTGCTTTCAACCTGTTTTCACACCGCAAACAGCTCGAAGCAGGCAACTTATTTCGAATCGGTTATATCGTTCGAGCTGTCTCGGTTGGAGCATATGTTCATCCAGCTGCAACAGTCGAAGACATGTATCGTCCGGAGCGCCATGGGCGCACGGCAACAGGTCGACTGACAGTGACACCGAGGTCGTAACGTGATGCGTTCATACCCATACGCAAGCACGGCGGCCCCTGTCGTCAGTCAGGGGAGGTGGCGCTATCGTGTCACCTCCCTCCTCGCCGCATTCGGTTTTCTGATTGCGGCAGGCTACGGCGCCTGCCGATACGCGCTGGAAGCCATTGCGCCACTCTCGCTGCGAACCGTGATGGAAACATCGGTTGTCGCGCTGGACCGGAAGGGCGAACTGCTCAGGGCTTACACGACCTCAGACGGTCTCTGGCGCCTGCCGGTCAGTATCAATCAGGTCGACCCGCTTTACATCAAGATGCTGCTCGCCTTCGAGGATCGGCGATACTGGTCGCATTCCGGTGTCGATCCACTCGCGATCGCGCGCGCCGGCTGGCAAATGCTTCAAAACGGGCGCGTTGTCTCCGGGGCGTCGACGATCACGATGCAGGTTGCCCGCCTTGTGGCACGCCAGCACGGACGGACACTTGGCGGCAAACTGCGCCAGGCGGTTCACGCCATTCACCTCGAGCGCCAGCTCAACAAGCGCGCCATCCTGTCTCTCTACCTCCGCATGGCGCCATTCGGCGGCAATCTGGAAGGCGTAAGGCCGGCGAGCCTCGCCTATTTTGGCAAGGAGCCGCAGCGGCTGTCGCCGGCCCAAGCCGCATTACTCGTTGCCCTACCGCAGTCCCCAGAGAGCCGCCGGCCAGACCGGCATCGGGTGGCCGCACGTCAAGCGCGTAACCGCGTTCTCGACATTGCCGTGGCTCAAGGCATCATTTCGCCGGAGACAGCCCGGCGGGCCAAGGCGGAGCGGATTCCGCGCCGGCGGATTCCGTTCCCGCTTTATGCCGCGCATCTGGTTGACGCCGAAGTCAAGCACAAGCCGGGTCGCGCCGTTCATCATTTGACGATCGACCGTGGTCTTCAAGCTGATCTTGAGCGATTGGCCAAAGCTGCGGCGCGCCGCAACGGTCCGAAGCTGACAACGGCGATCGTCGTCGTCGACCATGCGACCGGTGAGGTGCTGGCTCGCGTCGGATCCGCAGGCTATCTCGACATGGGCCGCACCGGCGGCGTCGACATGACGCGCGCAATCCGCTCGCCGGGCTCAGCACTGAAGCCGTTTATCTACGGCGTTGCATTCGACCGCGGCATTGTGCACCCGGAAACACTGATCGAAGATCGTCCGACACGATTTGGAACCTATGCGCCCAAGAACTTCGGAGAGTCGTTTCGCGGAACTGTTTCGATCCGCGAGGCACTTGCAGCGTCGCTGAACATCCCCGCGGTGAAAGTTCTTGAAGCAGTTGGCCCAGCCCGGCTGGTTGCCAAGCTCCGCGGTGCAGGCGCCAACCTCGTGCTGCCGGGCGAAGCGGAGCCCAGTCTGGCCGTTGCACTTGGAGGACTTGGCCTGTCGCTGACAGATTTGACAGGTCTCTATGCGGCGCTGGCGCGCGGCGGTGTTCCGGTTCCTCTTGTGCATAGCCGCCTCAGCTCGCCCAGCACGCGCGATGAGGCCGAGAATGAGACGTCACGCCTGTTGACCGCCGAAGGCGCTGATGCCGTCACGCGCATACTGCGGACGGCGCCGCCGCCGCCCAACGCGCGTGGCGGGGAGATCGCGTTCAAGACGGGCACCTCGTACGGGCATCGCGATGCTTGGGCGATCGGATACGATGGCCGCCATGTTGTCGGCGTCTGGATTGGGCGGGCTGACGCAACTGCAACGCCGGATTTGGTTGGGCGGACGTCAGCGGCTCCGATTTTGTTCGATGCGTTTCAGCGCATTTCCAAGAAGCGTGTCCCGTTCGTCAAACCGAAGACGCGGCTGGAGCGCCTCTCCGGCACCGAACTCCCTCCGCCCCTTAGGCGGTTCGAGCGCCTCGATGCCTTTGCAGCGCACAGCCCCTATCTCGACCCGCCTGTCCAAATCGCGTTCCCGCCGGATCGCTCAGAGATTGCGATCGATGATCGCGCGCCGCTTGTTATCTTGAGAGCCGATGGCGGTGCACTGCCACTGACCTGGCTGGCTGACGGCGTACCTATCAATGGTCCAAGCCAGACGCGAGAGCTCGCTTTTCGCCCGGATGGTCAGGGTTTCGTCAAACTGGTGGTTATGGATGCCCATGGGCGGACGGACCGCGTGACCGTTCGGCTGTCAAAAGACTAGATCAGGTCTGATCTGGCGCGCTTCGGACGTGGCTGGCAACCATGACGTATCCAGTACCTTGGCGGTGTCTTGCCGTCGCCAGTATTACGAAAATCGTCACGTGCGCCGCTTTGGCCATCAGTTTGAGCACGCCAAGGACCCTGGCAAACAACTTACCTACGCTTGGCGCTGACCTCCGCCAAACTTCCGTATCGGGCCTGTCGTCCGGTTCCTACATGGCCGCCCAATTCCAGATTGCGCATGGCGATATTGTCGTCGGCGCAGGCCTGATTGCCGGCGGACCGTACGGTTGCGCGGAAAGCGCGGTCTTCCCGCGACTGTCCGTTGCGCTGTTCGGCTGCATGAAAACGCACTTGTCCTGGTTCGGCCTGCCTGACCCCGCGAAACTTGCCGACGCCGCCCGCGCGCGCGCCAAACGCGGAGACATTGCACCAG
Organism: Pseudomonadota bacterium; assembly: GCA_039039985.1. GTDB lineage: Bacteria > Pseudomonadota > Alphaproteobacteria > Rhizobiales > Hyphomicrobiaceae > JBCBWG01. The sequence goes on from JBCCOV010000026.1 coordinate 5,559, forward strand.
TCTCGACGGTTGCGACTGACCGGGTCTTCCTGTTTTCAGGACGGCAGGACAAAACCGTCGCTACGGCAGTCGTCAGGGCGGCCAGCGCATTTTACGCCGAGCTTGGCGTGTCCGAAACCGGCATTCAGCTGGTTACAAACGTCGATGCAGGCCATGCCTTTGCCACGCGCAATCGCGGAAATGCCTGTCGCACATCCGAGACACCGTACATTGTCGATTGTGATCTCGATCTTGCCGGGGCCCTGCTGCAGCACATCTACGGGCAACTCAAGCCGCCCGCTGAAAGGCGACCGACAGGCCGGATTGTTCGGTTTCAACAAGCGGCATATGCCGGTCGCGCCGTCGGTCACAGCCTTCATGACACGGGGCTGGCCTTTATCCCGGCCGCATGCGACTCGGCGACAGGCTGTCGCGTACACGTCGCATTTCACGGCTGCGAACAGACGCTTGACGACATCGGCGATGTCTTTGTGACAGACACTGGCTATCTGCGATGGGCAGCTACGAACCGCATGATCGTGTTGTACCCGCAAATTGCTAAGTCGTGGTCAAACCCCAAGGGGTGTTGGGACTGGTGGGGCTATACCGGACCCGAGTATCTCAGCCGTCGCGCCGCTCAGATTGCCGCGGTCCGGCGCATGCTCGCCCGTCTCGCAAAACCACCGCCAGCTGCAAGCGGCGGCCGTTGACTTCTGTCAAATCCCGGCTCACCCAAACATGCCATGCGGCTTGGCGCGTCAGTGCGCCACATCGCAGTTGCCCATGAGGGCAGGCTCGATGGCGCCGACGCTGAAGTCTTGGGGGGGGGGAGATCAAGAGTGCTTCGTGAAATTGTGTTTCCGTCGCGACCGTTGCGACGGTTGGATCAGCTCGACCTCGCGGCACACAAACGTATGCTGCTGACCTGCGTGCATCTGGCTGGGCTGGCTGCACTGGCGGTTTGGGCTGTTGCGGCGGCGTCAACCGGTCACGGTGAGGACAATAATGCGCCCGCAGAACACACCAAGCCTGTCCCGCACGCGCTCAGCAGCGCTGCGACAACCGACACGACCGCAACGGTCCTGCCGACAGAGTGGACATTTGGCGGCTATGGCGGCATTGCCTATACCCACCCGGCAACCGTTCACATCAAGAACGGCGACCAGACGGACGTGACCGTGAAAGACTTCGGCTGGATTGGCCGTCCATTTAAAGCCCCGATCTACTACGGACTACGGGTGCAACGTTGGACTGCCGGTCGGATCGGCGGCATGTTCGACTTCATACATGCTAAAGCCATTGCGAAGCCCGACGATGTCGCAACGATTGACGGTGAGCACAATGGCCGGACGTTGCCCGAAAAAGCGCCGATCAGAGACGTGTTCTCCAAACTGGAGTTCAGCCATGGCCACAACATTCTGACACTCAACGGTTTGTTGCGGCTCGCACCGTCGTGGGCTCGGTTTCGGCCGTACGTAGGTCTCGGTGCGGGTATTACGTTGCCGCACTCGGAAGTTGGCTTTCGCGGCGATAACGTCCGGACTTACGAGTACCAATACGCAGGACTGGCTGCGCAGCTCCTCGGCGGCCTGGAAATCCAGGTCGGTCGGACGGCCGTGTTTCTCGAATACAAGTTCACGTACGCGCCGTACGACATTCCGCTGACCCATCGCAGCCCCGGTTGGTTGCTGGTTACCGATGTTTGGGAGCAGATTCAGGATTGGATCTATGGCCGAACGCCGCCGGGCGGGCGTTTGCGCGTTCAACTGACGTCGCACCATGCGGTGGCCGGCGTTCTGGTCAAATCAACCGCACCAGGGTCATTCGCGCCGGCACAGTAGCGCGCAGAGCGAACAAATCGTACTGCTATGAATGACAAAGGCGCGCCCGGCTCTTTCGGCTGGGCGCGCCTTTGTCATGTTGGATCGGCTACTCAGAACCGTTTGAGCAAGCGCTCGATGTAATCGAGTTCAATCAACGGACGCGTGGTTTCACCCAGCCGCCGGCGAAGTTCTTCAATGATCTCGCGGGCCCGCTGCATCTCGATTTCGCTTGGCACCTTCACGCTCGAGCCCGGATCCGGGCCTTCCGTGCGCTGAGGACGACCCAGCGGATCCAGCGGAGCGTCGCCGGCACGACCGAAGCGGGACGGCATGCGGCGCAGCATTTGCCGGGCCATTTGCTGAGCACCCTGGCGCAACTGATCGAGCGCGCGTTGCTGCTCTCGCGTTGCGGTTTCCAGATCTCCGCGCTCCAATGCCCGCTGTGCGCTGTCCATCGATTCACGCGCGCCGTCGAGCTGGCCCGGCGGACGCATGCCCAGGCCATTCATGCCGCGGCGCAGTCGGTCCAGGGTTTCGCGCAGTTGCTGCTGGCGGCGTGTGAGTTCGCCGCGGCCCGGCATTGGGCCCGACTGGCCGTTTTGACCGGGCTGACCCGGGCCACCACGCTGCCCGAACCGACCTTGGTTACCTTGGCCAGGTTGTTGCCCCTGGCCCTGCTGTCCCTGGCCCTGCTGTCCCTGGCCCTGCTGTCCCTGGCCCTGTTGGCCCTGTTGACCTTGACCCTGCTGACCTTGGCGGCCTTGTTGCCCTTGCTGGCCCTGCTGTCCTTGACGCCGCTGATTGAACGTATCGTCCATCAAGCGCTGCTGGCGCCCGATGAGATTGCCGAATTCGTCCATCATCTGCATCATTTGCCGCGACATCTGACCTTGCTGGCTGCGACGCGCAATACGGCCGGACTGCAGGCGATCGATCAGGTCACGCAATTGGCTCAGCATTTCACGTGCGGCATCGCGAGAGCCCTGACGAGACATGTTCTCAAGGTTCCGCATCATCCGCTCGAGATCCTGGCGCGACATGAACTGCTCGGGGCTCATGCCCGGGGGCATGCGCATCTCGGGCATTTGGTCGGACTGGCGCGCGAGCTGGTTGAGGAACTCGTTCAGCGCCTGCCGGAGCTGGTTCATAAGCTCCTGGATCTCTTTTTCGCTCGCTCCGCGCTCCAACGCTTTTGCCAGCTTGTCCTGGATTTCGCGAAGCCGACGTTCGGCATCGCTTAGTCCGCGACCATCCTCAATGCGCACCGCAATGTTCCACAACTGGTCAATGACCAGTCGCAATCCGGCGCGTGTCCGGTCCTGCCGCAGACGATGATAAACGCTGCGCAGACCGAGATAGACGCTCAAGTCGTTGATAAAGCCCTTGGGCTCGATCGTCAGAGCGGAAATCGACTTGCGCACGAGGTCCCGATAGCGCGCATCAATCACAAGGTTGCGGCGCTGCTCAATGACAGCGCGCGCCAGCGGATTGAGAAACACGCGCTCCGGCAGACGCATGACAACCGGCTTCGATGTGCCGACATTGCCGGCGTGGTCGCGCGCAACCAGCGTCATTTCGACCCGCATCCCGGCCCAGGGATGACCACCGATTTCCTTAAAGCTCCAGGTCTTGCCGTCTTTGCTGTTGCGCGGCGGTAAACGCAAAGTCACGCGCGGCCGACGCTCTAACGGCGGGCGCGGCCCTTTAAGGACATCCGGCCGGGCCCACTGTGTCCGGGGATCCGTCTCATCTGGCGGCAGCATCCGAAATTTGGCTTCAGCCGATGCCACGCCAAAGTCGTCGGTTACGCTATAAAACAGCTTCATGCCGCCGCGACGGGTCTTCTCGACCTCATCCGTCAGTGCAATCTTGGGTGCGTTGTCAGGCGTTACGGACAGATCCCAAGACGCGATCTCGCGGCCTCTAAAGCGCGCAGACAGCTTCGTCATTCCAGGATGCAGCGAAAGACGCGCCTCCCGGACCTTTGAAGCCCGCTCACCTTTGTCGGCCACAGTGGCCGAATTGGCAGACGGTGAACTCGCCGACGCGCTCCGATCGGCAGCGGCCTCAGCTGGCTCATCCTCTGTTGCCACGGGAACAACGTTGCCCTCGCGGTCGAGCGCGACGAGTTCAATGTCGCTGCCATCGCCGATTTTTCCAGACACACGGACGGTCGCGACGCTGCCCTGCGGCACTTCAAACGGCTTAGCGCCCGGCGCGTCACCTGCGTCTGCTGCTGCGGTTCGACGACCACCATCCGCAAGGATGATCGGCGCGCGCGCCGTATAAGTCGGCGGCGTAATCCACGCGTCAAGTCTCAAAGCCGCGGCGATGGCTTCGGCGCGACCGAAGTCAAACGCGGCCGAAACGCGCGGAATGGCCTGCTTGCCAACCACGGCGAAGCCGAGCACCAGGATCAACAGCATAACGGCTCGGGCTGCGAAGGGGTCGAACCGGTAGGTCCGCGGCTCCGGGCCCGGAACTTTGAGCCGCTCTGTGCGTTCAGCCATGCGCCGCTGGTGCTGCCGCCAAATGGCGAATTCCGTGCTGTCTTCAGATGCGCTTGATACCGTGTCCTTCAGCGCCGTGGCCGGCCGGTGCGGCACGTCATTGCGCTTTTCGATCCGGCGCAGAGCCTCCGCGAATGACGGCCAAGGCGTTCGCGCTATAACGACCAGCGACGCAAACAAACCAATGCCAAAAGCGCCAATGACAGCTTGGTGCCAAAACAGCGGCAATAGCGCCCAGACGTCAGCCAGAGACGCCAGCAGGAAGACACAGACAAGGGCCAGAAGCGGCCACATCCGCAGCCAAAACCGCTCCAGGAACATTGCCCACTGGCTGCGACGCACCTTGCGGTTCAACCGCTGAGCAAGCGTCTCACCTGCGCCTGAGTGGTCCGTCCTGCCGGTTTCCGCGCCCGGCTGCGCTTCAAGCTTGGCCATCCGATGAGCCTACCATGATCTTGCGAGACGCAGAAATTCACGAATGCGAGGCTCTCTCCAACGGTCCCAGTCTTTTTGGCGTTTGTCGGAACCGTAGCCTCTCAGTACCGCCCTGGATGGCAAAGTGCGTCTACCAACGGCGGCTCGTCTCGCGACTGCGTCGGTCGTCCCTGGAAAACGTGGTTATCACATGGCCAGATAGATCGAGCCGGATAGATCGACTTGAACCTTCCTAAGCCAGCCATGGCGGCAGTTTGTCCATTCCGATTAGGGCGTCATAGCTCTGCCGAGGCCGAACGACAGCGTATTCGCCACCGTTAACGAGCACCTCAGGCACAAGCAGGCGCGTGTTGTAGTTCGATGCCATAACAGCACCGTAGGCGCCCGCCGTCATCAGCGCGATAAGGTCACCGGCATTAAATTCCGGTAACGCACGCCCCTGAACAAGATAGTCACCGCTTTCGCAAACCGGGCCGACGATGTCCTGTTCAATACGGGGCCGGAGAGCGATGGCTTCGGAGAGCGGCCAAACCTCGTGATGGGCCTCATACAGCGTCGGACGAATAAGATCATTCATCGCCGCATCAACAATGGTGAACGTCTTGGTGCCGCTGGGTTTTGTATAGATCACCTCGGTCACGAGGATACCTGCATTGGCGACGATCATGCGCCCGGGCTCGATGACCAGTTTCAGGCCGAGATCGCCCAGCGTCCGCCGCACAATCTGCGCATAATCAGCCGGTGGTGGCGGCGCAGGTTCGTCGGCGCGATCCGGCACGCCCAGGCCGCCTCCCAGATCCAGGTGCGTCAAATTGTGCCCGTCAGATCTCAGCTTTTCGACCAGTTCGCGCATGAGCTGGAAGGCGGATGCGAACGGATCCAGCTGTCTGATCTGACTGCCGATGTGCATGTGCACACCGGAAACGGTGATCCCGGGCAGATCGGCTGCGACCCGATAAAGCGCGATCGCATCGTCGTATGGCACGCCGAACTTGTTTTCCGACTTGCCCGTCGAGATCTTCGCATGGGTCTTTGCGTCAACGTCTGGATTGACCCGGATGGAGATCCGGGCCGCCCGGCCAGTTTCGGTCGCAACGGCGCTCAGCGCATGGAGTTCGGCGGCGCTTTCCACGTTAAAGCTCAGAATGTCCTCGGACAGCGCGTATGCCATCTCGCTTCGGGTCTTGCCAACTCCGGCAAATATGATGCGGTCGGCAGGCACGCCGGCTGCACGTGCGCGACGCAGTTCGCCCTCGGACACGACGTCCATGCCAGCGCCCAGATGAGACAGCGTTGACAGGACAGCCTGATTTGAGTTCGCCTTGACAGCATAGCAGATCAGCGGATCGACGCCGGCGAACGCGGTCTGCAGCACGCGCACATGATGAGCAATCGTTGCTGTTGAATAGCAGTAGAATGGCGTTCCGACGTGCGCGGCAACATGCGCAAGCGAGACATCCTCTGCGTGAAGGGCTCCATCACGGTATGCGAAATGATGCATGTGCTGCTCGCCAACGTTCGGTATGTCGGTAGACGTCATGTAATTCAGGCGTGTATTTCAGATTGAGCCAGAGCCGCTCCACACCGGAGCTCGTCCTCGTATCGCGGTAACACGGGTTGCCGAGCGGACAATGGAACAACGAAACCGTCTCGCCTGAAGCGGACGTGATTTAGACCAATCCTGTGCATAAAAAGGTGAAGTATCGCGGACTTGCAAGCGCTATGGCGGCCTAAACCACAGCGCTTGAGGCGCGTTAGTCCAGCAGGCTGTCAAGGATGAATGGCCGGTGCGGTTTACCGGCCGCACCCTTAGGCTTGCCCTGACCTGCTGATGCGGTTGCCGTGCGCGCGACTTCTGCCTTGCTTTCCGGGGGCAGCTCCAAAGGCCCGCGCACGCCGCACCCGGCCAGCCCGCCGAGCAAGCCAAGGCAGACCACTGTTGCGGTGATTTTCGAGACCGTCATACCTACCACCGTTTTCATTGGCCGCCGTTTCACCTAGACACCGCGAGATCGGCGCCGCTGCGACATCGGCCACCATCTTGACATTTTGCGTACTTAGCGCGCGCTATGCTCGCGTTCCAGCCGCCGGAGCCAAGCCCGTGCCGATTTCCTTACCTGCTGTGGCGCCGTTCCACCAAAACTTGTCCGGCTTGTGACGGACTTTTCAACGCTCAGTACGGTAAAGACATCTTTTGTGATGCGCGGCTCGATCTCCTGCATGGCCTCCAGAGCCACATCCTGAAGCTCAACGCCGTCGGCTTCGGCACGCGCGACAATCCGGCCTGTGACGTGATGCGCCTCACGAAACGGAAGCCCGAGAATGCGCACCAACCAGTCCGCCAGGTCGGTTGCGGTGGAAAACCCTGCGCTGGCGGCCGTCTGCATCCGATCCGGCACCGGCTCGATGTCCTGAACCATGCCAGATAGCGCCGCGACAGCGACCGCATAGCTATCGAGCGCGTCAAACGTGACCTCTTTGTCCTCCTGCATATCCTTGGAATAGGCCAGGGGAAGGCCCTTCATAACCATCAGCAAGCTGTGAAATGCACCTGCAATACGCCCAACCTTGGCGCGCACCAGCTCCGCCGCATCCGGATTGCGCTTCTGCGGCATAATGGACGATCCCGTAGTCCACTGGTCCGTCAACGTAATGAATCCGAATTGCGGCGTCATCCAAATCACGATCTCTTCGGAAAACCGCGAAAGATGCACGGCCGAAATCGAAAGCGCGGCCAGGGTCTCGAGCACGAAATCGCGATCTGACACACTGTCGAGCGAATTCGCCGTTGGGCGGTCGAACCCCAATGCCGCCGCTGTCGCACGCCGATCGATCGGAAACGACGTCCCGGCCAACGCTGCGGCGCCAAGCGGGCACTCATTCAGTCGCTGGCGGGCGTCAGCCAACCGCCCGCGATCACGCGCGAGCATTTCGATGTAAGCCAGCAAATGATGCCCGAAAGTGACCGGCTGGGCGGGCTGCAGGTGCGTAAAGCCGGGCATGACCGTGGCCGCAAACTGCTCGGCCTTTCGCGCAAGCTCCGTCTGAAGACCTGCCAGCGCGGCGTCGAATGCGTCAATGCGATCGCGGATGTAGAGCCGGAAATCGGTCGCTACCTGGTCATTGCGCGACCGCGCCGTGTGTAGTCGGCCAGCGGCAGACCCGATTAACTCTGCAAGACGGCTCTCGATGTTCATGTGGACATCTTCAAGCCGGGCGTCCCAAGTGAAGTCGCCGGCCTCGATTTCCTTGGCAATCGTAGCCAATCCTTTCAGGATCTGGCGCGCATCCGCCTTGGTGACGATGCCTTGCGCCGCAAGCATTTCCGCGTGGGCGCTGGAACCGGCAATGTCCTGGCGCGCGAAACGCTGATCGTAGCCGACCGAGGCGTTAATCTGCCCCATGACCTCGGAGGGTGACATCGCGAAGCGGCCACCCCACATTTTGTTGACTGATTTTGAGCCCATATGTGATCCCGTTATCGGCTATATCACCGTCGTCGTGAGTGTAAGGGTTCCGCGCCACGTGACGTAGCACACACGTGATGTGGCCCAGCAGATACCGCCATTTGGCTAACCTGGGAAAGGCTTCCCGTGGCAGACCCGCATAATGATCAGCAACCGCAGCCCTCCGGTTCGGCCGGTGCGATTAAAACGTCCGCTGTAGCCGTTGCGTTCGGTTTGGTCGGCTTTGCAGCCGTTTACCTGAGCCTCGGGCCGTCAGCAAACCGTGACACGTCGACCGCACCGCCCAAGCAGGAGACCAAGGCGAACGCAAACTCGCAGTCTCCGTCGGCACAGCCGGCATCGAATACCGGCACATCGACTGCTGAATTGCCGTCAGGCCCAGGTAAAAACCCGCTCAGCGTCGGCGATATGGCGATGTTCGTTTTCAAGCCGGCGCCCGCTGAGTTGCCCACGTTCGCGTTCCAGAGCGATGGCGGGAAAGAAATGACGTTCGCGGACCTCAAGGGGAAAGTCGTCCTGGTTAATCTCTGGGCGACTTGGTGCGCGCCGTGCCGCAAGGAAATGCCGGACTTGAATGAGCTTCAGCAAAAGCTCGGCAGCGATGACTTTGAGGTGGTGGCGATCAGCCTGGATCGCGGCACGGCTGACAAGCCCAAAGCCTTCCTGGACCGTATTGGCGTGAAATCACTGGCTTTTTACCATGATCCAACGTCACGGCTTGGGGTCAAGTTGAAGACAATCGGCATGCCAGCAACATTGTTGTTGGACCGCCAGGGCCGCGAGATCGGCCGCCTCGTCGGCCCGGCTAAATGGGCCGGTCAGGACGCAATCCGGCTCATCCGTGCGGCAATCACTGCATCCGGTTGATACGAACTGTTACACTGTGGCCCCGTTTTAGCTCCATTAATACTGACACTGCACAGTCGATTCGGCGTTTTGCTGAACTGTCAGGGGGTCTGCGATGTCTTTCGTGTTCCGTATTCTGGCGCTGCTGATCCTCGCAGCGCCCTTTGCCATAGCCTCTGGCGCAGCGAGCGCAGAGTCGGATTCTGACGGCGGCGCCAAGCCAACGCTGAACGGCATCAAGATTCTGAACAGGGACTCGTCGTCCAAGAGTAAATCGAAGTCCAAACCCAAATCCAGCGCACGCAAATCGGACGGCAAAGGCCGCAATAAGCCTGTCGCTGACCCCTATGCACCTGTCAAGCGACCGAAGGCTCGCAAGGCAACGGCGGCTAAGAAGAAGCAGGCCGCGCCACCCAAGAAAGACGCCAACGCGGCCAAAGGCAAACGCTCAAAAGCCAAGGCCGAGCGGCGAACGCAGAAGAAGCGTCAGACTGCCAGAACGCCAAAGCCCAAAAGCGACACCGACAGGAGCCGGCGCAGATCGTCCCGATCAGCAGACTCTGATCCGTGGCGGACGCGGCGAACCGATCGCGACGACCGTTGGCGCGAAGCCGGCCGCGACCGCAGATACTATGATGACGATCCGCCAATCGACGGTTGGGACGCGCGGCCGGGCTACGACGACGAGTATTTCGACCCCGAAGAGTTGGGCGGGCCCCTACCGTCACGCGGACGATACAGTGACTACGCGCGCCGCTGGGAGGGGCGACCGGCCCGCCGTTCTGATCGTTCCCGCATCAATCCGCGTCGTCACTGTCGTCGGTTGACGTTGGCCTGCGAGGAAGGGATCCGCTGGGCGTGTCGACGCTGGGTCGAGGCGTGCGGTTGATCTGAGACTTCATCTGAAACTTGATCTGATCTGACTGGGCCCAGTCATCCGGCGAGACGGGGCTGCGGCCCGCCAGACCCGCCAGATCGATCAACATTGCTCGGGGAACAGGACCGCTATTGCGGCTCCAACCGACCATGCACGGTCACGCCGCCATCAGGTTGCAGGCTCGCGACGATAATGGCTCCTGACGTTGTGAACCGACCGGTCAAAGCACTCACGTTGACCTGGTGCGTGACGAGGACTAGCGGCGCGCGTGACGTTCTGGCCGTCAGCCAATGTCGCAAGGTGCGCGTTTGCGGTTCCCGATTTGCCATGTCCTGAAAGAACGAGTTGAGCGCTGGAAGTACGGTGACCGGACCAAGCTTCAGCAGCCGCGCCGTGTCCTGGCACCGGCACCACGCACTCGACATCACATCTGCGGCTTCCAGGCCAAGGCTGCGCAGGCGCGCGCCAATCGCTGTCGCCTGAGTGCGACCGGTCGCAGACAGGTTACGCTGCGTCTTGCAGTCGTTCACGTCGAAATTGGCAGGATCACCCGTTCCCGGTGCGAGCGCATGGCGCATAATCGCGAAGGCCTGCCCCGTGCGAACAAGATCGATCAGCCGCTTTTCGTCTTCGGCCGCGTGCGCACCCCACGCGTTCAACCCGAACAGGAGACTGGCGAGGCCAGCTAGCCACCGAGCGGATCGTGGCTTTGCGCCGTACATCGCCAAACTGTTTCGCTCGCCCATGATACTCTCGCCTTCTGCCGCCTCATCCTGACAAACGCATTGCCGAACCTGATCCAGCTTCCGAGTGAGCGAAGTGTCGCGTGCTGCTCAGGACGGTGTTACGGCCACGCCCTGGCGCTTGCGGCACGGTGCGAACAGACAAGCCAGTGCGAGGATGACGCCCGAGACGGTTGCGATCATGCCCGCGGCGCTAACGGCATTCTGCGCGCCAAACCACAGCGGACCATAACCGGCGAAGATATACCCGAGAACAGCCGAGACCGTTGCGAAAACCACGCTCCACGCAATCTGGACTTCCAACCGGTTGGTCATCAAACGTGCGGCGGCCGGCGGGCAAATGAACATGGCAATCACGATAATCGAGCCCACAGCCTCGAACGCTGCAACCGCGGCCAATGCGGCAACCACAACAAGGGCGAAACTCAACGTGGCGGTTGGAATGCCAATCGTTGCCGCAAACCCGCTATCGAACGTCGAGATCTTGAGCGGACGCCACAGCACTGTCGTAAAGCCGATTACGACAAGGGTCACAACCGTGATGCGGACAAGCTCCGGCGGCAGTTCGGCCAACGCCGCTGGATCCAGCACCGAGTGCCAGCCTTCGGCTGACAGCCAGATCAGGCTTTCGAGATTACCCATCAAGGCGTGCTCGACATCGAGGTGGACAGAGCTGGTGTCGGACTGCTCGAGCACGAGAACACCGGCCGCAAACAAACTGGTGAACGTCACGCCCATGGCCGCGCCAGGCTCGATCCGGCCGAGCCGTTTGATGACCTCGATCATGACGACGGCGACAATCGCCGCCCCGGCCGCACCGATCACCATCGGCACGCTGCTTACGGTGCCCGTCACCAGAAACGCGACCACAATACCAGGTAGCACGACATGGCTGATTGCGTCGCCGAGCAACGCCTGCTGCCGCAAGATCAGGAAGTTGCCCGGGAGTGCGCATGCGATCGAGGCCAACACACCAATCAAGATTGGAACCAGACTGAGCTGAACGAATTCGACCGACATGCTCTAAACTCCAACCGGTGGGCCGATCTGGCGATCGACTTCGGCGATTTCGTCGGGTGTGAGCACGGCTTCGATCGGGGTCAGTCCGTCGTAGCGTCCTGCAATTGCCAGATCTTGGTACAGCGTGCGGACGACTTCCCAGCGCTTTTCATCGCGGAGTGCTTTCGCAGCCTGAGCGCGGCCTGCATCGGTCGCGACACCATCGGGCCGGACGAGATCGGCGCGCTGCAGCACCGTCATCGTCAAGCGGTCGAAAATCGGCTCGCCCCGCGCCAGTGCAAGAAGGCCTTGGCGACGGTGCACCTGAAGCTGGAACTGCCGATGGCGCCAGACGGACGCGACGACACCTCGGGCCGGCGCAAACATCAGCGACCCCAAGAACAGCGCAAAGCTGACCAGGACGATAATGGGCCCGGTCGGCAGAGCCGGCGCCGAGGCCGAAATGGCTGTGCCAACGTAACCCGACAGCCCGCCGAATAGGCCAGCCATCCAGACGACGTGATTTGTCTGGTCTGTCCAGAACCGCGCTGTGACCGGCGGGATGATGAGCAACGCGACAATCAGAATGAGACCGACGATCTTCAGCCCGATCACCGTGACGGCCATGACCAGTGCCATCATCGCCAGGTCTGTCCACCGCACATTGATGCCGGAGGCTGCTGCAAATTCCGGATCGAAGGAGACGATCGTAAGCGGACGGCGAAGGGCGAATACGGTCGAGACCGTGGCAGCGCCGCCAACTGCGATCACGAGAGCATCGTCGAACAACATGCCAGCTGTTGAGCCGAGCAACACGCTTTCAAGCCCGGCCTGCCTGCCCGACGCCATCGTCTGAATGACGGTGAGCAAGACGACACCGAAGCCAAAGAAAACCGACAAAACGGCACCAATTGCCGCGTCTTCCGACAGCCGGGTCTGGCGCGCTGTCCACTCGACCAACCACAACCCGATACCGGCCGTGATTGCTGAACCGATAAGCAGCCCCATGGTGTATCGGCCGTCGCCGCCGAGGGCCACCATGACAATGAATGCCAGGCCGACGCCGGGCAGCGTTGCGTGCGCCACGGCGTCGGAGACCAAAGCTCGCTTTCTGAGAAACAGAAATGTCCCGGCACTGCCGGCAGCAAGCCCAAGAAGGCAGGCGCCGATCGTGACCAAAGTCGCATTGTAGCCGGACTGCAAGAGCAGGGGCTCAAGGACGTCCCACATGGAATTAGGCTACCGGAAGCCGCAGCTGGTCGATCTGTACCGTTGCCAGACGCCCACCGTAAGTCGCCTGTAGCGACTCCGCAGTAAACGCCGTTTCAACCGGCCCTTCGGCGACTTTTCGAACGTTGATCATCAGAACGTGGTCGAAGTAACCGGTGACCGTCGTGAGATCGTGATGCACGCAGACAACTGTTTTTCCGCTTGCCTTCAGCGCTTTCAGAACATCAACGATGGCCTTCTCCGTAGCCGCATCGACGCCCGCAAACGGTTCATCGAGCAGATACAGCTCCGCATCCTGCGCCAACGCACGAGCGAGAAATACACGCTGTTGCTGTCCACCCGAGAGCTGCCCGATCTGACGCGTTGCAAAGTCCACCATGCCAACCCGACGCAAGCAGTCCAATGCCCGTTTGCGATGTTCTCGCCCGACAAAGTTCAACAGCCCGACGTCCCGATACAGCCCCATCATCACGACATCGATCACACGCGTCGGGAAATCCCAGTCGACGCTGGCACGCTGGGGAACGTAGGCAATCTTGTCCCGCGCTTGCGCGACGGGCTGACCAAAGACCTGCGTCGTGCCTGACAGGCGAGGAATGATGCCAAGTACGGCCTTCAACAGGGTCGACTTCCCGGCACCGTTAGGTCCGATAATGGCCGTCATGCTGCCAACCGGCACGTTCGCATCAATCGAGAACACCGCCGGCGTTTGTCCGTAAGACACGGTCAAACCTTGCACATCCAGCGCAGTGGCCGCGCTGTCGGGTGCTTTTGCTGCCTTGCCGTCAGCCGTTACCAGTTGGATCGGAGCAACTGCTCGAAGAAACGTCATTGCAAGAGCCCTCTCAACGCTTAGCGCCCAATCGGCCGGACATGCCACGTTGCGGTGCGTTACCGCCAAGCGCGCGTGCGATCGTGGTCGCGTTGTGGTCGATCATACCGAGATAGGTGCCCTCATACGTGCCGGGTTCACCCATTGCGTCGGAGTACAGCTCGCCACCGATAACAACTTCATGCCCCCGTGCGGCCGCACCTTCGATCAGCGCGCGAATGTTGCGATCCGACACGGATGTTTCGACGAACACGGCCCGGACATTTCGCGAGACGAGCAGATCGACAAGTTCGGAAATGCGCTTCAGGCCGGCTTCGCTCTCGGTCGAGATTCCCTGGATGCCGATCACCTCGAACCCATAGGCCGTGCCGAAGTAGTTGAACGCATCGTGCGCGGTCAGAAGAACGCGACTGTCCGCCGGCACGGTCGCAAGGACGCTCTGCGCGAAGGTCGCGAGCTTTGCCACATCGTCAAGATGACGTTCGGCATTCGCCGAAAAGACATCCTTCAAGCCTGGTCTGACATTGATGAGTGCGTCGCGGACCGCAATGATCACCTTCGACCACAGATTTGGATTCATCCAGACGTGGGGGTCGAACTTGTTGTCGTAGTCGTCGTGCGCGAGCAGGAGGCTTTTGGGGAGAGCCTCGCCGACGGCCACGACAGCCCCCGACGGCTTCTGCTGTGCCAACTGGCGCAGAAAGACCTCCATTTGCGCCTCAAGGTACAGGCCGTGCCACAGCACGACATCCGCCTGAGTTAGCGCAACGATGTCCGTGCGCGTTTGCCGATACGCATGTGGATCAACGCCGGGGCCCATAAGGGCTTTCACATCGACGGCGTCGCCGCCAACGCGCACCGCAGCGTCCGCGATCATGCCGGTCGTGGCAGCGACGCGGATTTTGGCGTCATCAGATGCGTTGGCGACCATCGGAGTCGCTAGAACAGCAATCGCCGAAACTGCTGCGACAACCCAGCTTAGAAAGACTGTCATTTTCCGTCTCTCGCCTCACGTCTCTCACCAGTTCAACCCAAAGCCACTTGCGACTATGGGATGGTAAAAACAATATGTAAGCACTGAACTCGAATGCAAGCGCTAATCAATATTAGTATAAGCTAACTTTTGGGTCAAGGCCGATTCGCGCTATAGGGCGCAGACAGGCGCAGCGCGTTGTCGGAGATACGTCCATGAGCGACCAGAGACTCTCGGCCGAAGCTCGCCGTCACGCGGCACGATTCCAACGCGTGCGCGATGCACATCAGACAGAACTGGCCGAGGACTACGTTGAGTTGATTGCCAAACTCATTGAGGAGACGGGTGAGGCGCGGCTCGTCGACCTGGCGGATTGGCTCGGTGTGACCAAAGCCACGGTCAACAACACGATCCAGCGTCTTCAGCGCGACGGCCTCGTCACCAGCAAGCCGTATCGCTCGATCTTTCTGACGGCTGAAGGTGAGGCACTCGCACGGATGTCGCGCGAGCGCCATCGCACCGTACGGGATTTCCTGATCGCACTTGGTGTTGATCCGCAAACGGCGGATGCAGATGCCGAGGGCATAGAGCACCACGTCAGCCAAGTGACGCTCGACAAATTCAAAGAGTTTTTGGAGCGGAAGTAAGTCGCAAATCTCCAGCGTCGGCGACGTGAGTCCGGCGATAGCGGAAATAGTCAATTACGGCCGCGCAACGCCCCACCGACTCGCAGCGGGAGACTGGGGCGTATGGTGTATGGCGAACGGTGCACCACACGAGTCCAGTGTCCGCAAACCTGTCCTACCCAAGTTTGCCGTCGAGCCCGGCCCGGATCAGCGCTCTCGTATTGTCCACTCCGTAGAGCTGGATGAATGAGCCGAAGCGGGGACCCTGGCTTTGCCCGAGCAGGACCTCATAGATCGCGCGAAACCAGTCGCGCAGGTTGTCAGCAAAGCCGTTTGTCTTTCCGGTTTCGTAGACAATGGTCTGCAGATCTTCACCGCTGGCGTCGGCCGAGGCGTCGGCAAGTGCCGCGTACAGCGCGTCGAGCGCAGCACGTTCGACATCTGTTGGCGCGCGATACGTCTTCGTCGGAAGGACAAAGTCGCGATAGTACGTGACAGCATACTCCGCCAGATGATCGAGTATCGGGTGCGACGCCGCGTTCGCCCCAGGCGCGTAGCGCTGGATGAAACCCCATAGGGTTGCCTTGTCTGACGCATTGGATGCCGAAACCAGGTTCAGCATCAGCGCAAACGTGATGGGCGCTTCGGCCGCAGGCGGTTCTCCGGCGTGAATGTGCCAGATCGGATTGTCGAGCTGCTTGGCCGCATCTTCGGCGCCGTGCTTCGAGAGAAACGTCAGGTACTCATCCACGGCTTTCGGGATAACGTCGAAGTACAGCTTTTTGGCCGACTTCGGCTTCTGAAACATATAAAGAGACAGGCTTTCTGGGCTGGCGTACGTCAACCATTCATCGATGGTGATGCCGTTGCCTTTGGACTTCGAGATCTTTTCGCCGTTCTCGTCGAGGAACAGCTCGTAGCTGAAGCCCTCCGGCGGGTTGCCGCCCATCGCCTTGCAGATCTTCGACGACAAAATGACTGAGTCGATCAAATCCTTGCCGGCCATCTCATAATCGACACCTAGCGCCGTCCAACGCATGGCCCAATCGGCCTTCCACTGACACTTCACGCGCCCGCCGGTGACAGGCGTTGTCATCTCCTCGTTCGTATCCGGGTCGACATAGGTCACGGTGCCGGCTGCGACGTCCCGCGCAACCATCGGCACCTGAAGGACCTTGCCAGTCCGCGGACAGACCGGAAGAAACGGTGAATAGGTGGCCTGACGCTCGGCACCGAGGGTCGGCAGAATGATGTCCATGACCTTGTCGTAAACTGCCAGCATCTCGAGCAAGGTCGCGTCCATCATGCCGGAGCGGTAGCACTCCGTCGCCGAATAGAACTCGTAGTCAAACCCGAAACGATCCAGGAAACGGCGCAGACGCGCATTGTTATGGGCCGCAAAACTCTCGTACTCATTCGAGAACGGGTCCGGTACGGCAGACAGCGGCTTATCCAGATGGGCCGCCAACATCTCCTGATTGGGGACGTTCGCCGGCACCTTGCGCAACCCGTCCATGTCATCGGAAAAACAGATCAGACGCGTCTCGCGCTTGCCGCCTGTCAACACATGAAAGGCGTGCCGGACCATGGACGTGCGGGCCACTTCGCCGAACGTGCCAATGTGCGGCAGCCCTGACGGGCCATAGCCCGTTTCAAAGATCACGGTCTTCGTGCCTTCGGGATCGATCCGTTCGAGCCGTTTGATCAACCGCCGCGCCTCTTCAAACGGCCATGCGCGGGCATTGGCTGCCAATTCCGAAAGCTCTGAAGTGATCACATCTTGTGGCATGGGCGAAATAGGTCCACGGCTGGTGCGGCAACAGCGAATACGATATTCCCGAAGCTGCCCGACGGTTTCCAATATGTAAGGCGAAATGGCAAGGCTAGCTGGGATAGCCTGGGCGCGGCCGGCCGGTTTCGGACGTATGACCGGATCATTCCAATAGGGACAGAACATGCAGATGCAAATCCTACAGCCTGAACAGGCCATGATCTACGCTATGATCACGATGTCGGCTGTTGATAGTACGATGTCGGATGTGGAGCTCAGGCGCATTGGCACCATGGTGCGCGAACTGCCGCCCTTCCGCGACTTCGATGAAGATCAGCTGATTGTCGAAGCAAAAGGGTGCCAGAAAGTTGTGTCCGCACCGGACGGGCTTGCGCGCGTGCTCGACTTGATCGAAGCGTCGTTACCTGATCATCTACGGGAAACCGCTTATGTTCTTGCCGCCGAGGTTGCGGTGTCCGACCATAAGCTGCGGCCGGAGGAGCGGCGGTTTCTTGATCTGCTTGCCGGCAGACTGGGTATTGGGCGTCTGGTGGCAGCTGCACTGGAGCGGGGGGCTCAGGCCCGGCATCGTAAGATTGCCGGATAGCGCGCGAGGGAACCGTCATGGCGGTGGTCGAGGAAAAGTCAGGCGTGATGCCGCAAGCCAGCGACAAGCTGCACTTTCTGTTCCTGAATATTGGCCACTTCCTCGACCATCTCTTCACGCTGATTTTCGCAACGGTTGCGGCTTTGGCGCTCACGCGTGAATGGGGTTTGAGCTACGCAGAACTCATTCCATATGCGACGCCGGGTTTCATAGCGTTTGGAGTGTTCTCATTGCCCGCGGGCTGGCTGGCTGATCGCTGGAGCCGTGAAGGCATGATCGCCGTGTTCTTTGTCGGCATCGGCCTCGCCGCGCTGGCGACGAGCTTTGCGACCACGCCTCTCGAAATCGCGATCGGGCTGTTTGTCGTCGGCATATTCGCAGCGATCTACCATCCGGTTGCGCTCGCGTTGGTCGCGCGGCAGCAAGCCGGCATGGGCATGGCCATCGCGATCAACGGCGTGTGGGGCAATCTCGGTGTCGCCAGCGCCGCCCTGATCAGCGGCTTTCTTATCGATCTTGCCGGCTGGCAATGGGCGTTCATTGTCCCCGGAATCATCTCAATCGCCTGCGGCGTGATTTATGTGTGGGCTTTCCACGATCGCATTCCGGCGACATTGCGCGCCCGGGCTCCGACACAAGCGGCCCACGGCTCTATCCGTACGCAACTCGCTCCGGATGCCCGCACCCTCCTGATCCGGATCACGTTGATCATCTTCTTTACGACCGCCGTCGGGAGCTTGATCTTCCAGGCGACGACATTTGCCTTGCCGAAGGTATTCGAGGAGCGCCTCGACGGATTGGCTGTTTCCGCGACATTGATTGGTTGGTTGGCGTTCGTCGTGTTCGCGGTCGCGTCGATGGCGCAATTGATCATTGGCAGCCTGCTGGATCGCCTTGGACCACGGACGGTGTTTCTCGGTGTTGCGACGATCCAGATCGTGTTCTTTGCGCTAATGCCGGGATTAACCGATGAAATGGCCATTGCGGTCGCGCTCGGGTTCATGCTCGGCGCGTTCGGGCAGATCCCAATCAACGACTACATGATTGGCCGGATGGCGAAGTCAGAGCTGCGCGCGTCGATCTATGGCGCACGCTACGTTGTCACATTCGTTGTGCTGGGTCTCACGCTGCCGCTGATCGCCTGGGTTCATGCCAACTGGGGCTTTGATACCCTCTTTGTGGGGCTGGCTTTTGCGGCGTGTGCCCTCTTCGCGGCGGTTTCACTGCTGCCGTCGAAGCTGCCGTCGGCAGAACCTGCTCGCGCCTAGGTGATTTCTGCCATAGGCGGGCTCGCGTCGCCGGCCTATGCCCCTGCCTGACCAACCCGCTGCGCAAACTCAGCGGTCGCAGCAGCTGCGGCTTTGATGTTGCCGGTTTTCGTAAAACCCGAACGGCCGCGGGGACCGAAGTCGTGATCGCCGTCTCCGATCCAGTACACGGAAATCGTTGATGAGAGGTCGTAGCCCGCCACCTCGTCTCG
This sequence comes from Pseudomonadota bacterium, assembly GCA_039039985.1. Classification (GTDB taxonomy): domain Bacteria; phylum Pseudomonadota; class Alphaproteobacteria; order Rhizobiales; family Hyphomicrobiaceae; genus JBCBWG01. The sequence goes on from JBCCOV010000026.1 coordinate 24,757, forward strand.
AGACCCGAATGGATCGCGCTCCCCCTGCAGGATCAACATCGGACAGACGGCCTCGCGAAGATGGTCGGTCCGTAGAACCTCCGGCTTCGACTGGGGGTGGAACGGATAGCCCAGGCATACCACGCCGGCGATCTCACCCGCAGCAAACGCCTCGTCCGCGATCATGCTGGCCACCCGGCCGCCCATCGACTTGCCACCGATCAGTATGGCGGCATCATCACCGCATTGCTCTCGATAAGCGCGCAGCGTGGTGCGGTACTCGTCGCACAGCTGCGCAACGGGTGATGGCGGGCGCTTCTGACCGCCCGTACGGCGTTGCGCCATGTACGCGAACTCGAACCGGGCGACGGTCAGATTGTGTGCGCTTGCGCCGCCCGCGAACATATTCATGAACGGGCTGTCCATTGGCGCTCCGGCCCCGTGCGCCAGGAGGACATGAAGGTCCGGTCTCTGCGGACTGGAATCCGTCCGTTCGGAAATCAGGAATGTGGTCATGATGCGATCGTGACGCTCGAGTTCAAATCTGCTGATAGCGAAGCAACGTCAGAGTTTGCGTTCCACCAGAACAATTCTCGCTGTGATGCGCAACGCGCCGGGCCGCTGGCGCGGCCTGGGAACCGTGCTCGCAGGATAGCCCGCGCTGGTTGTTTCTCCGCTCACGGGCTGTTCTGGCCTTCGGCCAGGCCCTCCGCGGGGGCGGCGCAACGCGCCGGGCCGCAGGCGCGGCCTGGGGTGCTAGACGGCTACCCGCGCTCGAGCCGCGAGCTTGCGAGCGTGCGAACAGCGCAAACTAAAACGCGCTCAAGTAGCGAGCGCTTGTCGCGAGCGGTAGCGCAAACAAAGACTCGCATGCGAACAGCGCAATGAAAGACTCTCTTGCTCACGGCCTTAAACTGCGAATCTGATTAGACCGACTGGCTTTGCCGTGCCCGCGCAATCTGAAATGCCAAGAAGGAGATGCAATTGGCTTGGGTCTTGCTGGCTGTGACCATCCTGCTTGAGGTTGCGGGATCGATCTGCATGAAACTGTCCAATGGGTTTGCGGCGTTTTGGCCCAGCGTCGGTGTGTTTGTATTCTATGCCGCCGCATTTGCCACACTCACAATCGTCCTGAAAACGATCGAGCTATCGATCGCCTACGCGATTTGGGCTGGGGCCGGAACGGCTCTGATTGCGGCAATCGGCATCCTCGCTTTCGGCGAGTCCACATCGAGCTTGAAGCTCGCGAGCCTTGCCCTCGTTGTCCTCGGCGTGATCGGCCTCAACTTGGCATCACAGGCCTGACGTACACGGGAAACTGAACCAAGAAATCTTGTCGCAGTTTGAAGTGGGCTTATACGTCTTGCTGCAATGCCCCGTATACCGGGCATATAAAGTCAGGCCGATGCCGGCGGAGACGCTGTGATGGACATATTTGGATCAAGCGAGCCCGTATTGCGCTTTTCCGTTTTCGCGGGCGTGTTGTTAGCCATGGCGGCGCTGGAGGTCCTGATTCCCAAGCGCGAGCTTCGGGCACCTCGGTCCCGGCGTTGGCTGACAAACTTTGCCATTGTCGGAATCGACAGCGCGCTTGTTCGTCTGATGTCGGCGCTTCCCGGCATTCTCGGTGCGGCCGCCGTGCCTTTGGTAGCCGTGGCCGCGGCAATCACCGCTGAGGAGCTGGGTTGGGGGCTGCTTCAGTGGATCGCCGCACCCTACTGGCTCGCCCTTATCGTCTCGATCCTGGTGCTGGATTTCGCAATCTGGTTTCAGCACTACGTGTCGCACAAGGTCCCGATTCTCTGGCGACTGCATCAGGTTCATCATGCCGACGTCGATATCGATGTCTCCACAGCGATCCGATTTCACCCCATCGAGATCCTGCTATCGATGCTCTACAAGGTCGTTATCGTCCTGTTGCTCGGTGCTCCGGCCGTCGCGGTGGTGCTGTTCGAAGTCATCCTCAACGGCTGCGCGATGTTCAACCACGCCAACATCAATCTGCCGCCGTGGCTCGACCGCTTCCTGCGATTGTTCCTGGTCACGCCTGACATGCATCGTGTTCACCATTCCGTTCTGCCACGCGAGCATGACACGAACTTCGGCTTTAACTTATCGATCTGGGATCGCCTGTTCGGCACGTACACCGCACAGCCGGAAGGCGGCCACCTGGGGATGACGATCGGATTGCAGAACTATCAGAACGACAACCCGACGCGACTCAGCTGGAGTTTGGTCTTGCCATTTGCCAGCCGACCTGATGCGAAGCCGGTTGCCCCTCCGAACGAGACACGTGAAAACGTGAGTGAGACCCGCCGAGTTCAAAACCCGGCCTAATTTCGTCGCCAGCAATCAGGCAAGATGACACTAATCTGAGGATTGCAGATGCACGGCATACTCCGGCTGACTTTGACATCGCTGCTCGTCAGTTTCCCGATACTGACCGCCAGCCATGCGGCCGAGCTGCCGTTGCCGGAGGCGAAGCCGATTGGACATAAACGCATTACGACACAGCTGATGTTCGCGCTTGTTCCAGCGCGCGACCTCTTCAAACAGGCGCGCGCCGCAGCGCCAGCGCGGCCGCAGGCCATCGGCCGATATGCACGCGGCTGCCTTGCGGGTGGCGTTGAGCTTCCAACTGACGGCCGCACATGGCAGGCCATGCGCCTGTCGCGACACCGTCGATGGGGGCATCCGGTCATGATCGAGCTGGTCAAAAGGCTCTCCCGGGACGCGGCAAAATACGATGGATGGCCGGGTTTGTTGGTTGGCGATATTTCAATGGCCCGCGGTGGTCCGATGTGGCCCAGTCACGCGAGCCATCAGATCGGACTGGATGCCGATATCTGGCTCACGCCAATGCCGGATCGGCGTCTGACCCGCCGTGAGCGCGAGACCTTGTCGGCAACCTATATGCTGACCAAGAACCAGCTTGCGATTAACCCGAACGTCTGGACGCCGGCGCACGAACGGTTACTAAAGCGCATCGCGTCCTATTCTGAGGTCGAACGGGTGCTCGTGCATCCGGCGATTAAGCGGCAGCTCTGCAAGACTGCCGGACGTGATCGCGCGTGGCTGTCGAAAATGCGGCCGGTTTGGGGGCACAACTATCACTTTCATATCCGGATGAAGTGTCCGGCAGATAACCGGAACTGCCGCCCGCAACAACCTCCGCCAACCGTTGACGGATGTGGCGCAGAGCTGGCCCGATGGTACAAGCGGCTGCACGCGCGTCTGAAACCGTTGAACTGCGCTGCGCCGGAGAATCAAAACAAACGCGCCTGCTTCTGTCGCGTGGCCGCCAACAAGGGCCACGCCCGATGCAAACGCCGCAAACGTCGGCTATTGACACTGGCCGATCTGCCAAATCAGTGCACACGCGTCCTGACGGCGCGGTAGCGCGCTATACGGGATGGCGGCGTTCCTGCCCCGTCCGGGCGCGGTGCGGCGTCTTTTCCCACGAAAACGGTTTTGTCCATAGATGCCACGCCGCGCGATACGCTGCGATTGTGATGGCCAGCCAGTAAACCGGCATCAGGAAGAGCGACATCAGCAGTTTCGGGCGCCGTCGCTTTACGACTGACACACCAGCAAGAACCGCGGCGCTGACCAGACCGGCACCGACATTGAATGCGGCAATGGCCCACATCGTCTTGCTCAACGGGTCCGAAGGAATGGCAAACGGATCCGGCCCACTCACCTGCAGCGCGATCAGGATATAGACCAGTGGGTGCAGAAACGCAGACGCAAGCAGACCGCCAACAAAGGCCTGTAGGCCCGCAAAGCGCCAGAACCCAAGATCCCGCAACAATCGAAAGGGTTGGCGCATATGGACCGCGTATGTCTGAAGCCAGCCCTTGATCCACCGCGTTCGCTGCCGCAGCCAGACCCCGGCGTTGGCTGGCGCCTCTTCCCACGTCGTGGAATCCAATACGGATACACGATAGCCGAGGCGCGCGAGACGAAGCCCGAGATCAGCGTCCTCCGTAACGTTGTGCGCATCCCAACCGCCAATCGCCTGCAGCACGCTACGTGGAAAGTGGTTTGACGTCCCACCCAAAGGAATCGGCAATCCGGCGAACTCCAGCGCGCGCAAGAACCCATCGAACAGCCCCGAATACTCCAGGCAGAATTGGCGCGTGATCACGCAGTCATCCCAGTTGTAGATATTGAGCTTGGCTTGCAGGCAGCCAAGATTTGCCCCACCAGCCGAAAAGCGGATCGCCGCCTTGCGCAGCTGATCCGGCTCAGGCAGGTCTTCGGCGTCATAAACTGCGACATACTCGCAGGTCAGGCCGGCTAGCACATAATTCAACGCTTTCGGCTTCGTCCGCGGTTCACCAACGGCCACGACTTCGATTCTCATGTGGAGGGGCAAGGGCACCCGCGCAAATGCGTCCAGCGTTGCCGTATCATCTGCTTCGACCGCGAAGACAATGTCGAGTTTGTCTGTCGGGTAGTCGAGGTTGGCCATTGCCGAAATGCAATCGGCAACGATGTCCGCCTCCCGGTATAGCGGCACCACAACCGCGTACCTGGGAAGTTCCTCGTCCGACAAACGCAGGCGCGTGAGCATGTCGACATCGGATGGGCCGGCGACGACAATGACGGCGGCAACCAAGCGCAGCAGGACGACAATGAGGAAGATAACCGACAACGTACCAAGCGCAGCTGGTGCCACCAAACCCGGCTCAACCAGACCAATGCCGATTAAAAGTCCTGGAACGGCCAGCAGGGCTGCGACTTGCCAGCTCCAGAGGCCGGTGGCTGCCGAAAAGTGCGGCGCCGTCCGTCGAATACCTGAGGCCGCAAAACGCATGCGACTCGCAACGTGCCGCTTTGCCAGATCGTCCGTCGTTTCACTGTAGGTGACGATGCTGTTGGCCTGTGCCTTACGAAATGCCCAATTGAACTCCATCTGGCTCAAGCGGCCGGAGCGAATGAGAACTTCGTCGGGGCTCGTACCGATGCGAATGGCCTCGTTTACCGCCCAGTCGAACGTTGGCCTATCGACAAGTTGTGGGACGAGAAAGACGTAGTCGGCAGCAATCCAGCCGTTTGTTGTTTCGAACTCCGCCTGCGATGCGTAGTCTGCGGTTGAGTCCGGCTCATGAAGTTGAAATGCGGACATCGTGCACCTGAACGTTGTCCTCCTGCAAAGCCAAGAGTCGAGTCAGCATACACATCAATTTCTCAGAAAGCCAGTTTATCAGATGACAAATCGTCTGACTACAAATTCCAAGCTTATCAGGTCACTCAACACCCTCGTTGCTGTGATGGCTTTGATCGGCGGTACGGTCATCGCGCACGCCCAAGTCAGCACGGCACCGGCGCCCAGCCAACGGGTGATCATCAAATTTGCGACAACGGATGACTTCCCACCATTCAACTCCCGCGACTTCGAAGGCGCACTCGTCGGGTTCAACATCGATCTCGCGCAGCTCATCTGCCGCCAACTGCAGAAGGAGTGCGAGATCACGCCATATCCGTGGGAACGGCTCTTCGACCTGGTCAATAAAGGCGAAGTTGACGCTGTTATCGCCGGCCACCGCGTCAATGTTGACACGCTTGCAAAGGCAGACTTCACGCGCCCCTATTTCCGGACGCCGGGCCGGTTTGCCGTGCGACGCAACGGACCGAAACTTGAGATCACGCCGGACGGCCTGGACCGGCGCACAGTCGGGGTTGCCAAAGGCACGGCGCACGAAGCCTTTCTCAACACCTTCTTTCGCACCAGCCGCATCATGCGCTTCGATCGGCCGGAGGACGCGAGAAACGCTTTGCGGACGGGCAAAGTCGATACAATGTTCGGCGACGGAATCAGCCTCGTGTTCTGGGTCAACGGCACGTTGTCACAAGCGTGCTGCGACATCGCCGGCGGACCGTTCCTTGAGCCGATGTTCTTTGGTGACGGCCTGGCCATCGGCGTAAAAAAGGGCAATCGGGAGCTGCGCGTACTGCTTGACCGCGCGCTCAATCGCCTGCGTAGCGACGGCCGGCTCGTTGATCTCGTCCAGCGCCACTTCCCGAGGACTGTGTTCTGAGGCTCGGCGAGGTCGCCGTGGACCGTGCCATTAAGCCAGCATCATCAATGCGCCCAGTCCGAGCCCGCCGACCACGATGCGCCACCAGGCGAACAATGCAAAACCGTGGCGAGAGACGAAGTCGAGCAGGTATCGGACAACTATGACGGCCGCGAAGAACGCTGTCACGAACCCAAGAACGATACCTACGACCGCGTCGGGGGAAATCACAGACCAGTTCTTGTAGAGATCGTAAGTGAACGCACCGGCCATGGTCGGCATGGCCAGAAAGAACGAGAATTCTGCCGCAGACCGTTTATCGGTCCCCAGTAACAACGCGCCAACAATGGTCGCACCGGACCGCGACACGCCGGGGATCATCGCGAAGCACTGGCAGATGCCGATCGTGAGCGCAATGTGCGGTGGAAACTGCATGACGTCGTCATATCGCGGCGACAGCTTGAGGCTGTCCACCCACAGCAGGACGAACCCGCCGACAATCAACGTGATGCAAATCAGCGTCGGCGTCTCGAACAGCACCGTCTTGATGAAATCGTGCGCGAGGACGCCGACAATAGCGGCCGGTAGAAACGCCAGCAGGATTGCAAAAACGAACCGCCGCGTTTCAGGCTTGCTTGGAAGGTCGACCAGAATACGGGTGAGCTTTGCGGCATAAACAGAGAGAATCGCCAGGATTGCGCCGAGTTGTATAAGGACTTCAAATGTCTTTCCAGGGCTGTCGAAGCCCAAAAAATGCCCGGCGAGCAGGAGATGTCCTGTGGATGAGACCGGAATGAACTCCGTTAGTCCTTCAAGAAGACCGAGGAGAATGACCTGCCATGTCGGCATGGCGAATTCCTTTGCCTGGAGATGCTGCGGACCCGGAGATAGAGCACGTCGACGCTTTGCCGCGGTGATCGCACGCCGATCCAGATGCGATGCATGCCGCTTCGGCAGTGTTCTCATCAATAGCGGCGGCGGTGATCAACCAAGATGATCGCAGCGGCTGGCAGATGAGTCACAGACTGACAGGACCAGGACATAGCTTGATCTTTTACCGTTTAGCTGGAACCGTCCGTGCCCTGCGTCTCGGACTTTGCCTGGTAGAGTGCCGGGCAGAATGGTTTGTGGGCCATAAGCCAAGAGAATGGGCCGACAGGCGCACACCGGCGAAGTGCTTCCGCCAAATGCGGAATTGCCCAAGGTAGGGGAGCCGCATGCTCGCATTGTCACATTTCAGGCTGTGCCCGAAGTCTCGCGCAATCCGAATCGCGCTGGCCGAATTGGGCCTTTCGCCTCAGTTGACTGAGGAGAATCCATGGACTCCCCGGCCGCAACTGTTGAGCTTGAACCCGGCAGGGGATCTTCCCGTTTTGCATATGGCAGACGGAAGTTTGCTGATCGGGAGCTATGCCATCTCGGAGTTTCTCGATGAGGCACGCAACGACCACGCCCTATGGGGCCGCCTGATCGGCCCTGAAGACGCTGAAGCATCCCTCGCGTTATCGATTTCATTTTTTCCCGGCGCAACGGCAGAGGACCGCGCAGAGGTTCGGCGGCTTGTCGCCTGGTTCCACGAGAAGTGCGATCGCGAAGTAACGCGGGAACTGCTGCTTGAGAAAGTGCGGCCCGCGTTCGAGCGACATGCGAGCGAGTCACCAAATGCGGAGTATCTGCGGACGGCGCAGGCCAATTTGAGGTATCACCTGGATTACATCGGATTTCTTGCCCATCAGCGCCGTTGGCTTGCTGGCGATTCCATGTCTTTTGCTGACATCTCGGCAGCGGCACACATGTCGGTCGCGGATTACGTCGGCGCTGTTCCGTGGGATCACTTTCCTCATGCGCGCGACTGGTACCAGCGTATCAAGTCGCGCAAGAGCATGCGCAGTCTGCTCACGGAGCGGATCGCAGGGCTCAACCCGCCCGCTCATTATGAGTCGCTCGACTTTTAGGCCAGGACGGCGCCGAAGAGGAGCGTTTCAGTCATGACGTCGCCCCATGATGCAGCGCCGCTGTCAATCGTCGAAGAGATCCGTGAGGCCGCTGCGGAGCTGGGCTTTGATGCGACCGGGTTCACGACACCGGACGCGATTCCTCAGGCGGCGCCGAGACTGAAACACTTCCTGGACGCGGGTCGGCACGGCGACATGGACTGGATGGCAAGAACGTCGGATCGGCGCGGGCATCCCGCTGCACTTTGGCCCGATGTCAGGTCTGTCATCATGGTGGGACATGCCTACACACCGGACAGCGATCCTATGGCCGCGCTCACGCAGCGCGATCGCGGGGCCGTCTCCGTCTACGCCAAAGGCAAGGACTATCACGATGTCATCAAGACGAAACTCAAGCAGCTGGCACGCAGCGTCGCGACGCTTACAGCCGCCGACGTGAAGGTGTTTGTCGACACAGCACCGTTGATGGAAAAGCCCCTGGCCGCGGCGGCGGGCATCGGGTGGCAGGGCAAGCATACCAACCTGGTTTCTCGCGAACACGGGTCGTGGCTGTTCCTGGGCGCCATTCTTACCGCGGCGCGTTTGCCGGCCGACGAACCTGAGATTGATCATTGTGGCAGCTGTCGGCGGTGCCTAGACGTCTGCCCGACAGATGCGTTTCCTGCGCCTTATCAGCTGGATGCCAGGCGGTGCATTGCCTACCTGACGATTGAGCATGCCGGTCACATTCCGCGTGAGTTTCGTCGCGCGATCGGCAACCGGATCTTTGGCTGCGACGACTGTCTCGCGGTCTGTCCGTGGAACAAGTTTGCCTCGATTGCGCGCGAGGCACGCTATGCGGCCAGGCTCGAGACCGACAACCCGCCGCTTGACGTGTTGCTCGACCTCGACGACGCCGCCTTTCGGAAACGTTTTGCCGGTACGCCGATCAAACGGACCGGACGAGACCGCTTCCTACGCAATGTTCTGATCGCCGCCGGAAACTCAGGGGACCCTGCGCTTGTGCCGAAGTGCCTTGGCCTGCTCGGCGACCCGAGTCCCCTGGTTCGCGGCATGGCCGTATGGGCGCTTCGCCAGCTCACAACCGAAGAGCATTTTGCGGCGTACCGAAGTAAGAATTTACGCCGGGAGCGGGACCAGCACGTCCGCTCAGAGTGGATTGCAGCAACCACTAACGCTGAGCCCGGCAACCTGAAAGCGTCATAAGGATAAGGACAACAACCAATGCACCTACTCTGCTTTGGCGTTGGTTACAGTGCACTAAGGGTTTGCGACGCGGCAATGGCCGACGGCTGGCGCGTAACCGGAACATCGACATCCGATGCCGGCGTTGCGCGCCTTAATCAGCGCGGTATTGCCGGGCTCTGTTTCGATGGAACTGCGGCTGACGAGAACATCGCCACTACCCTGGCCAGCGCGACGCACGTCGTCGTCTCAATTCCGCCGTCGCGCGATCAGTGGGTCGATCCGGTCATCGAGATGTATGGGGACCAGGTCGCGTCCGTGGCCAACCAGCTGTCTTGGATCGGCTACTTGTCGACGATCGGCGTTTACGGGGATCATGCCGGCGCGTGGATCGACGAGACTACGGAACCGAAGCCGGTTTCCAGTCGCAGTCGGGCTCGGCTCGCGGTCGAACGGCAATGGACTGAGCTTGCGGATCAGCGCAGCATACGCTTGCAGATCTTTCGCCTTGCCGGGATCTACGGGCCAGGGCGGAGCGCAATCGATCGGCTTCGGGCCGGCACGGCGCGTCGCATTGTCAAGCCCGGCCAGGTCTTCAATCGCATCCACGTCGACGATATCGCCACGGCGGTTGGACGCGGGATGCGCGGTGGAGGCTCCAAGCAGGTTTACAATGTTTGTGATGACCTGCCGACGCCGCCACAGGATGTCATTGCATACGCGGCGGAACTCATTGGTGTCGATCCGCCGCCGGAAATCGACTTTGATACGGCCGACCTATCGCCAATGGCACGCAGCTTCTATGGCGAGAACAAGCGGGTCCGGAACGACCGCCTGAAACAGGATCTCAACGTCCGTCTCGCGTATCCAAGCTATCGCGAAGGACTGACGGCGCTCGCGAAATCCTAGAGCGTTTCAGATTTAGCTCGAATCGGTGGCTTCCCAAATCAGTTTGGTTTTGATTCAACATGGCTGCTGGGCGAGGGGGGCCAGCATGCATGGCAAAACCATACTCTGACGACTTGCGGGCGCGGGTGCAGACGGCAATCGGCGAAGGTCACAGCTTGCGGTCGATCGCGGACCGCTTCGGCCTGGCGCCGTCGACG
>JBCCOV010000027.1:0-34258 GCA_039039985.1 Pseudomonadota bacterium
CCTCCGCGAGGGCGCCGCAACGCGCCGGGCCGCAGTCGCGGCCTGGGAACAGTGCTCGACGACTGGCCCGCGCTCAAGTAGCGAGCGCTTGTCGCGAGCGGTAGCGCACGTAAAAACTCGCGAACAGCGCAACTCTAAGACTGCGGACCGGTTGGGCGAACGGCGATAACGCCTTCGGTCCGCGCACGCACATCGGGAGGGGCCAAGCACATCGTCACGGCCTCATACCCCGGTGCCCCGTATTCGGGCTGAACGCAAACCGGTCGGCTATGGTTTGCCGGGCAGTAAATCAGTGTTTCGTCACGCCGCAGGGACTCCAAGTCGAGGATGGCCGACGACCGGGTCATCACAAACAGCGGACGCGCATCGCGTCCGCGCTGCCGTAAATGCACAATCAAGGCGGCTTGCGTTCGCTCAGATAGTTTATGTTCGATCAGATCGACAACGAGACAGGCCGGCGATTCCGCTTCAGTTCCAACAAGCAGAGCCATTAAGGCATCCGTCACCTCGGCACCGTTCGCGATCAATTGCGACAGCGCCGTCTCGACGCGAGATTGCAATAGGGAGTCGCGGTGCAACTGTTGATGGATCGCTTCCCGACCGTCTGAAGCCCGCTCCAATCCTAGGAAACCGGCATCAGGCAAGCATTTCGCGAGATGCTGAGCCAATCGCGTTTTGCCGCTTCCGAGCGGTCCGGTAATGAAGTTCAACGCGTGAATGTCAAAGAGTTCAAATGGCTCTCCGCCCCATGGCCAGGGCAATGGAAACGACACGACCGGATTTGACGTCGATGGCAACGGCTGCGGCTGCGATAAGCATGAGAGTGCATCGGTAAGGTCCGGCTCCATGCTATCCAGACACGCTCTGAAACGACGTACATCGGCGATCGTGCGCGTGAGGCTTTGGATGCGGCCAGTCAATTCATGCTCATGCGCGAGAAGCGTATCGCGCACGGACCGCACATCGCCTTGCAGCACATGTCCGACGTCAACAAGGCTCAGCCCGAGTGCCCGCAATGCTACGATCTCCGCAGCGCGCGCCATGTCTGCCGCACCGTATCGCCGCCACCCAGCTTCCGTGCGGGTCGGCGTAATCCAGCCGTGCTGCTCATAGAGACGCAGCGCCTTTCGGGATATGCCCAGACGCGCGGCCGCTTCAGATGCGTTCAGTTCATGTGTAGGAGTGGTCATGAATCGCCCCGGTTTTCCGACTCAAAGCCTTTATCGGGGTGGTCCCCAGGGACAGGTCAAGTGCGACAGGTCAAGCAGTCGGAGACAAGATCAACGGTTCAAGCCGTGCAGGTCCACGGGCTCAACTCACCGGCAACGCAACTGCATCGCTGGTCCACAAACGAGGGACGAGGTGAGCCACTACGCGTTGCGATCGGTGCGATAGTAGTCCTTGTACCACTCGACGAACCGCCCAATCCCATCCTCGATCCGCGTGTCAGGGCGGAAGCCGGTGTCGGCCACCAAAGCGTCAATATCCGCGTAGGTGCGCGGAACATCGCCGGGCTGCATTGGAAGCATGTTCTTCACGGCCTCCCGGCCAACTGCCTTTTCGATGCAGGCAATGAAGTACAACAACTCGACCGTCTGGTTGTTGCCGATGTTGTAGATTCGGCAAGGCGCCGATGACGTGGCGGGGTCTGGATTATCACTGTCCCAATCCGGGTTGGGCTTGGCAACCGTGTCAAGCGTTCGGACAACCCCTTCGACAACATCGTCGATGTACGTGAAGTCGCGAGAATGCCGGCCGTGGTTGAACACATCGATCGGCTTGCCGGCGATAATGTTGCGCGTGAACAGAAACGGCGCCATGTCCGGCCGACCCCAAGGACCGTACACCGTAAAGAATCGCAGCCCCGTCATGGGAATGCGGTAGAGATGGGCATACGTATGCGCCATCAGTTCGTTGGCCTTTTTCGTCGCCGCGTACAGGCTGAGCGGGTGGTCAACATTGTCGGTCACGCGGAACGGCATCCGCGTACGCGCACCGTACACAGAGCTGGACGACGCAAAGACCAGATGCTCGACGTTGTGATGGCGGCATCCCTCGATAATGTTCAGAAAGCCAACCAGGTTCGACGACGCGTAGCTGTGAGGGTTTTCAAATCCATAGCGCACGCCGGCTTGGGCGCCCAGGTGGACAACGCGCCGCGGTGTCTCCTCTTGAAACACGCGCTCCATGGCCGCCTGATCCGCTAGGTCGCACTTGATGAAACGAAATCCGGGAAGCGGCTCAAGACAGGCCAGGCGCGCCCATTTCAGCGCAACGTCATAATAGTCGTTGACGTTATCGATCCCGACAACCTCGTCACCGCGAGCCAACAGGGCCTGCGCGGTTTGCGCACCAATGAACCCCGCAGCCCCCGTCACAAGTACCTTCACGATTTACCGCTCCCCAAAGCCGTCCCGCCGACCAACGCGCCATCCATCAACATGCGCCTCCCTAACCGCTCTGCCGCCAGACGCCAAGCCGGTCCGCAAACGATCACCCGTATGCTGAATCTGGCGCGTGAGGTTGCAGTCTGGCGGACGACAACCTGCCAGTCCTCAAAACGCAAACCCTGAAACAGTTCCCGGCGGGATCAGATATCTCCATCGTTCTTGAGCCAGCGCACGGCTGTTCGAAACGCGTCAAGCGTTTCGGCCACGTCCTCAGGTCCGTGCACGGCTGAAACGAGCCCGCCGGGCGCACCCATCACGTCGACACCGTTTGCCAACATCGCAATCCGCAATCGATGCGCCTGATCTTTGTTCTTGACCCGCTTCAGCCCATCAAATCCAAGTGACATCGGATCAAAGGTTGCGGGATCAAGAGGAACTCGCTGTGGGTTCTGGAAGATCAGAAAAGACGACGAGTCTCCGTAGACGCCCCACGGAACATCCTCGTCGGTCAGAATCTGACGCAAGCCGGTTCGGATCTCATCCGCGGTCGCGTCAGCCTGAGCGCACGCGTCCTCCGCGTCGATAATCGTGAGCGCAGCGAGCCCGGCCGCCGCACAAACAGGGTTTGCGTTGTAGGTGCCCTGGTGTGGGATCTTGTCACGTCCCGCTGCGGCCATGGCCTTGGCGTCCAGTTGGTCGACGATATCGCTGCGGCCGGCAACGGCACCGCCAGGCAATCCACCAGCTACGATTTTGGCCAGAATGCACAGATCCGGTGTGATGCCGAAGCGCGCCTGTGCGCCGCCTTTGGACCATCGAAATCCGGAAATGACCTCATCAAAAATCAGCACAACATCATGCGCCGCCGTGATATCGCGCAACGCCGACAAAAATCCCGACGGGAGCGGTACCTGCCCCCAGCTTGCCCCCGACGGCTCCAACATCACGGCCGCCACATCATCTCGGGCGTTGAGGACATCAGCCACGCGCGCAGGATCATCAGCCGGCAGCAAGATCGTCTGTTCCACAAGCGCCGGATTGAGGCCAACGGGAACGCCCCCATCGAAATGGGAGTTCGAACCGCTGGCCACCGCGTCATGCCAGCCGTGAAAATGGCCTTGGAACCGGATGACCTTGGACCGCCCGGTGTGAGCGCGCGCAAGACGCAGCGCCAGATGCGACGCTTCCGTGCCGGACGCCGTGAAGCGGACGCGCTGCGCGCACGGGACAAGCCGGGTAATCAGTTCCGCCCAGGCCACCTCAAGTTCATGGGATGAGCCGTAATGCGTCCCGCGCCGCAACTGCGCTTCGGCCGCAGCGATGACGGCTGGATGTCCATGCCCCAGAAGCAGCGCGCCGTGACCGCCGAAGTAGTCAACGTAGGTCTGGTCGTCGACATCCGTTTTGCGGGCCCCGGCAGCGCTTGCAACGTACAGAGGATAAGGCCGAAGCGCCCTGGCGTCATGCGTGAGCCCCGACGGCAGCGCATCTGTCGCACGATCGTAGAGCCGTGCGGACCCCGGCGTTCGGGCGCGATACGCCGCCTCGATTTTGGAATTGGTTACAGCCGCGAGCGCTGCACCTGCCATGACGACCTCCCTCGGTAATACAGGCTATGTCTATCCGGGTTTCTCAGAACTGTCTCTTGCAGCCGTCGAAAATGACGGTCCCGACAGGGCATAAGACGGTGCAAGTATGTTGACTGACGGCGCGCGGGCCCTTATGGGCCGCCCCTTTCGTCCACCATGCGACCATCTCGCAACACCACTGCAGGTCAGCTATGAAAAACTGGTATTTCGTTCTGGCCGTGGTCTCGGTCCTCGTGGTCGCGACGGCCCCGTCTTTGGCGCAGACACCCGCCACGACAGAGAACCAGTCCGCAGACACACCACCGCCGACCGGTATCAAGGCACCGCTTGTCGAGCGCTATATCCTGGACGAGCTGCGGGCGCTGCGAACGGAACTCGGTGAGACACGCGCGCAAATGATCCGCGAGATCACGGATCGCGAGCTGCGCGTTGCCGACAACGTCTCCAGCGTGGCAAACAACACCGTGACGTTCTTTTTCTACGTTTTCGTCGGGCTCAGTGCGCTGTTCGGCGTCTGGGGTTGGCGCTCGATGCGCGAATTGAAGGATGCGGTGACGACGTCGGCCGAAACCGAGATCCTGCGATTGAGCGCCGAGTTTGAATCCCGATTGGCGCGTCTGGAATCCGAGTTGCACTCCAAGGGCGAGATCATCCTCGAGAACCAACGCGAGATTGAACGCACACAAACAGTTCATGCGCTGTGGCTGCAGGCCAATCAGGCGCAAGATCCGCGCATCAAGGTCGAGTTCTACGACAAGATTCTAGAGCTTGCTCCAGGTGATCTCGAGACGATGGCATACAAGGCCGACGCGGCGCTGGAACTCGGCGACCGCGATTGGGCACTCAGCTTGTGCAATAGAATTCTTGAGCAGGACCCCAACAGCGCGCACGCGCTTTACCAGCGGGCCTGCGCGCGCGCTGGTCTTGGCGAACTCGATGGCGCCATGGCGGACCTGTCCAGTGCGATCGAACTGCTGCCGGCGATGCGGGACCACGCCGCGCAAGAGGACGAATTCGCCCCATTGGCGGAACGCGACGACTTTGCAGCCATCATCCCGCAATCGCGAATGCCAGACGCAGAGACCGCATGATGGTGCCGTAGCCCCACGTGACCATGGAAGAACGTGACCATCGAAGACGCGACAAG
Source organism: Pseudomonadota bacterium (assembly GCA_039039985.1). Lineage (GTDB taxonomy): Bacteria > Pseudomonadota > Alphaproteobacteria > Rhizobiales > Hyphomicrobiaceae > JBCBWG01. The sequence goes on from JBCCOV010000027.1 coordinate 5,127, forward strand.
ACGGCGAACGGACGCACGAACGCAGCGATCACATTAGATACGGATGAGTCCTGTCCTAGCCCGCCATCAGGTAGATCGGGCTTGTCCATGCGCGATGACCATCGATTTGTTGCACTCTGATGTAGAGGCGCGTATCGCCCTGCGCCTGACGACGCACGCTGCGGTGAACGCGCAACGACGTGACGTGCGGAACCTCGGGAAGTCGCTGCAGCGACACCGCGCGGCCAAGTCCGCCGCCGTCAAAGCGCTGCGGCTCAACACCAAGATCCTGGAGCGCGACACGCCCGTCAACGTGTGGTGTCTCGAAGACAAGATCACCGGCGAGGCCATCGAGCCAAAGGTCGATCCCGCCGTAGTTGCCGGTCGTCACGGCTTTCCAGGACAGCCCGCCGGCTGTGACGTCACGAAGCCCGCGATCGAGGTTCCAGTTGTTGAACATGCGGGCGTCATGACAGCGCGCTGCCGTCAACGACAGTGCGCCGTCCCAGACGGAGGTTCGCGAACGTCCGCGATATTCGGCGCCCTCATAGGTCAAGCGCACCCGATTGCCGAGATGCCCCTCGTCATAAGGCCGCACCGTGTCGATCAGATCGACACCGTCGAAGATATCGATCCGCTCGATTGGCGCGCTGCCGACAACGGCCACAACGACCTCGACCGTATCGTCCGTCACACGGGCAATATCGCCCATCAACAGCTCGTCCGCTGGTGCGGCGTCGGCGTCCGGAAACACAGCAGGATCACGCGCGAACACCGTGCCGCCATTCGGCAAAGGCACGCGCACGTCCACGGACATTCGACAGCCGGTTGTCCCGTAATGCCGCCGCTGACGCATGGCGGCGAAGATCGCGTCCCGCGTCAGCTCAGGCGCGAGAAAACACGTCAGGCCGCCATACGCCCCAAAGAAGCTTGAACCGGGATAGCTCGCACCAACGCGGCCCTTGTGGCCGTCGGAATTGCAAACAACGCCGACGCGATATCCTTTCTCGAACGCATCATGCAAAAGCCACTCAAATGTCCCCCAGGACGAATGCACCTCAACCGCCGTCTCGAGACGGCCATCATGAGCAAACTTGATGTCCGCGTACCGACCACCGCAATGCGCCCAGACCACACAGTCTTCGTCCCGCAAAGCCGCAAACAACGCGTGCGCGTCATGGGCATCGCTCTGCGCGTCGGACATGTCCGGCACTTGGGCATGCGACGAGCGGTGGATCTGCCGTCCCTCGTGGCGAAAGAACACGTTGCGGTCTCCGCCAACAGCGGTATTCGCGGACCACTCATAGCCAGGGATCGCGATAAAGCGCCCCGGCACCTCCAGCTCCGCCGTCAGCGCATTCAGATCTTCCCAGAATTCGCTCGTGATTTGAAAGTCGTTGCCCTGGTGCGCACAAACATCGAGAAACGCGCGATCGCGTCCAAACTCGAAGTAGTCCCGCGCTGTGTTGGTGCCGAGCGTTTCGTTCGATTGCCCGTGAAGATCGCCCCAGTAATGCACAAGCGCACCGTCGGACTGCTCGGGTGTCAAAATCCGCAACGGGTTGGTGACGCACAACTCCGTACCGGCCTCATCGCAGACGCGGATTATGAGATCGTCGCACGGATCGGCCGCCAGGTTGCCGAGCACCAGCGCAAACGATCCCGGCTCGAATGCGGCGACATCAGGCAGTCCGGTAACTGGATGGCTGGTCTCGAACCGCAACCGTTGTGCGACCTGATTGGATGGATTGCCCCAGGCATCATCCGCCTTCACGGACAACCGAAACGGCGCCCCATGCCGCACCAGGGTCGGCAACGTAGCGCGCCATGTCACAGGCGGTCCGGGAACCAGAGCAATCGTCGGCGACTGGGGCAGCGGCACATAATCGTAAGTCGCGATCGCATCCACGAACACGGCAAATGTGAAGTCGTGCTCGCAGTAGGTCTGCATGCGCACACCGGGCGAGCCGGCGCGGGGATCGCCAAACCGGATGGTGATCGTGTCCCCTTCGGCGAGGAAGTGCTTCTTGATTCCGATATAGAGCAGCCGACTCCAGGGCCGGATATTGCGCTTGAACTCCCACGACAGGTCCAACTCGGCGCCGTTGGAGGCCTCGACGGTCGTATAGCCCGGCGCTTGCGGATCATCGAACTGAACCGGACCGAAATCCGTCGCGAAGCGAAAGCCGATCTTGACCGACCCGGTATCGTCGATGCCAAACCGGCCGGCCGTGTAGGTCAGCGTCAGACTCTGCCAGGAGCCGGCCTCGAATGGCCCGGCAGGTTCGAGAACCGCATGCCCCATAAGCTCGGGTGAATAGTCAGAATACGGCATACCGGGTCCTTTATCGCGCAATCATCATCGCACCCTACCAATCGAAGGACCAAGCTCAAGCCCTCACCCGTGGCCTCTATCAAACAGCACCAGCTGTTTCCAAACTCTATCCGCAGCCGTGTTGGATAGGCCCGTCAATTGATCTTGCGCCAAGCTCCGGCGGGAATAGTGTGCGCGGTATGAAAACCGAATCCTTCACCGATCCATCGGACACCGTCGCCGCACTCGAGCGTCTCTACGAAGCCGAAAGCCTGAGGCTGCGTGAGCAATTTGCAGACTTTGCAAACGGAGAAACACTCAACGGGCGTGCACGCGGCTACTATCCGCTGCTGAGAACGGACGTCGGTTCAGCCCGACCGGGGCGCACGACACGATCTTACGGGTTTTGCGATCGACCGGGCCGCTACGAAACGACGATTACGCGGCCCGACCTGTTCCGGAACTATCTGTCCGAGCAGCTCACTGAGCTTACAGCCAACCACGGGTGCACGTTCGAGGTGGGGCTATCCGACATGCCTATGCCCGTGCATTTCGCATTCCCGGATGGCCTCCACATCGAGAACGGCCTGACGTCTCAGCAGATCGAGACATTTCCGACGGTGTTCGATCCCCCCGATCTCGCCACGATGGATGACGACCTGGTCAACGGCGAAATCGAGGTCGCACCAGGCGCGGTACAGCCCCTGGCCTTGTTCACGGCACCCCGAATAGATTATTCGCTGCATCGCCTGCGCCACTATACCGGCACCGATGCCAGCCACTTCCAGAACTTCGTTCTATTCACCAACTACCAGTTCTATATCGACGGGTTCCGGCAGATGGCGAACCGGCTGGTTGCGGATCAATCAAACAGCTACACACACTTTGTCGAGCCAACACCAACCACGCATACCCCGCAAATGCCTGCCTACCATCTCAAGCGCGAGAACCACGATGGCATCACCCTGATCAACATCGGCGTTGGGCCATCGAATGCGAAGACGATGACCGATCACGTCGCGGTTCTTAGGCCGTCGGCCTGGATCATGCTCGGCCATTGCGCGGGCCTGCGCCGCACGCAACGGCTCGGTGACTATGTTCTGGCCCACGGCTACGTGCGCGACGATCACGTACTCGATGCCGATCTCCCGCTGTGGGTCCCCATCCCGGCGCTCGCCGAGGTCCAGACATCTCTCGAACAGGCTGTTGCGGAAGTGTCGGGGCTCGGTCCCGGTGAACTCAAACAGGTGATGCGAACCGGGACAGTTGCCTCGATCGACAACCGCAATTGGGAGTTGCGGAATCAGGCGGAGCCGGTCCGGCGCTTTTCGCAATCGCGTGCGATTGCACTGGATATGGAAAGCGCAACGGTCGCCGCCAACGGGTTCCGCTTCCGGGTGCCGTATGGAACCTTGCTGTGCGTGTCCGACCGTCCGTTACATGGCGAACTCAAACTGCCGGGCATGGCATCGGAATTCTATCGCCGACAGGTCGACCGCCATCTCGAAATCGGCCTCCGCGCGATTGATGTTATGCGTGCACTGCCTACTGAACGGCTCCACTCCCGAAAGCTGCGCAGCTTCAACGAAGTGCCGTTTCAGTAACACGCCGGTTGTCGCGCACCGTCCGGCCGGGCGAAGATGGCACGTCACCACCGCACCGACCACGCGTGTCAGCGAAGGTATAGGAGCGCCTCACCGTGCCAGCACGTGTTCCCGGACAGCCGTTTCCATCTGTCACATTGGCGTTTGTCGATGGTCAGACACAGCCGATTGTGGATCAGACCGCACCGTTCATGACGATGATCGACGTCGACCGCGGCCTGCATTGCCCACGCTGCGACCGGCATTTGCGCGATATTGTCGCCCAGAAGGAGACGTTCGCCGATCTCGGGGTCTCGGTTGTCGCCGTTTCGACCGACCCGGAAGATCGCGCTCGTGAGGCCGTCGATAACTGGCAACTTGGCGACGTGCCCGTTGCGTTCGGTCTGCCCATTGCAACAGCGCAATCTCTCGGTCTTGCGATCTCAAGCGCCATTCGAGACGGCGAAACCAGTTTGTTTACCGAGCCCGGCGTCTTTTTCGCCCGCGCCGACGGCACCTTGCACGGCTCGATCGTGAACACGTTTCCGTTTGCGCGACCGGTGGTCAGCGACCTCGACGACGTCGCGCAAGTCGCGAAGGAGCGCAACTATCCTCCGCGCGGCACTTGGACGGGCTGAACGAGGACAGGCTGAACCGTAGCGGGTTGAAACGTAACAGGCTGATCGTAGTCGAAAAACCACACTGCGCGGCCGGAGATCCCCTCTCACCCGTGCGTTCGGCGCTGAGGTGCATATCTGCTTGGTCGCGAAGGCAGAATGTCGCGCGATCGGGCTGATCGGCCCGCGCGCGTCTACGACGACACGCACGGGCCCATTTTGTGCGCAGGCCAAGTCTGTCGCCTGCGGTTTTCCAAGCCAAACCATCAAATTGATGTGCCGCGCGGTCCCGTTGCTGCCCAAAGTTTGATAGACGACTCGGGCTGAGCGCTGTGTGTGCTTTTTTGGGGTCAGGGCAGATCCATGGGGGCTTTGCCAGCGGGCCAATACTTAGGGTGAGCCGAGACTTCAGGTGAGCCGAGACTTCAGGTGAGCCGAGACTGGGGCGGAGAGACTTGTGATGCGACGTATTCATTTGGTTGGCATTCTAACGGCGATTTGCTTTGTGGCTGCTTCCGCCGGGTATTCGCAGGCCCAGACGTCCCAACCCGGCTGGCATGGATTGACGGTTGCCTCAGTCACCCCAGCGCTGCAACGTAGCCGAGGGCTGACGTTACCGTTTGGTGCCATTGTTGTTGGCATCGAGTCCGGCAGCCCGGCATTGCGCGCCGGCATCCGTTTCGGAGATGTGATCGTCTCGATCGGCGATTCCCCCGTCCAGAACCAGGAAACGTTCAGCAAAGCCATATCAGCGCTGAGCCCCGGCCAAGTCGCAAAACTGGCGCGGTATCGCGGCTCTGAAGCCCCGGCATCTGTCGACATCAGGTTGGCGCGCAAGCCGCCGGGCTACCAGGCAGAGCGCGGTCTGTTCGGCCTCGAAGTGCGAGACGTGACGGCCGCGGAAGCATCGCGCCAGGGCTTGAACAGTCAACGCGGCGTTCTGGTCACACGGCTGAGACGGCAGGGGTCCGCCGAACGGGGCGGCCTACGGGTCGGGGACCTGATCGTCGCCATTGACGGGTTGCCGGTGCGTGGTCGTGGCATGTTCGTTGTTGAAGTTGTCAAGCGTCCGCCGCAACTGAGAACGACGCTGAACGTTCTGCGCAACGGCGCGTCGCGCTCCCTCACGCTGACGCTAGCCAAACGACCGACGGGTCGAACAGCGCCGAAACCAACCGGTGTCGATGCTGACGGTCCACGGCTTATGCTCGACCCGGGTGGCCATATGGGCCTGGTGGGTGACGTGATCTTCACGCCCGACGAAACCCAGCTGATTTCCGGCAGCGACGACAAAGTCATTCGCGTCTGGGATATCACCCGGCGTCAAACCGTGCGCACGATCCGCGGCGAAATCGGCCCGGGCAATGCCGGCATGATTTACGCGATGGCACTGTCACCAGACGGACGATGGCTGGTCGCCGCAGGTCCACTCAAAGGGGCCACGCGTGCGAAGCGCCATGCGATCCGCGTCATCGATTTCCAAACGGGTGCGCCGGTTGCCATTCTCGAAGGCCATCGCGACGCCGTTCTGGGTGTTGCATTCTCGCGCGACGGCCGCCGAATCGTGTCCGGCAGCTTCGACAAGACTGCCATTGTCTGGCAGGCCGCCGATGGACAGGACGGCAAGCCCGATTGGTCGCGCGCGCAGCTCTATCGTCAACTCAAGGGCCATACGCGCGAGATTTATGGGGTTGCGTTCTTGCCGAATGCGGATCGCGTTGTCACCGGCGCTTATGATCGTTCCGTCAGGATATGGGACGTTCCTTTGGGAACAACTGTATCGAACTTGATCGGTCACGACCGCGAAGTGCACCGCGTCACGGTTGCACCGGACGGCACCATTGCGTCCGGCGATCGCACCGGAGAAATCCGCATCTGGTCCGCGTCCGACGCACAATCAGGACAGCCGGAGATCCCGGCCCGGAGATCGCTCCTCTTCAAGCAGCCCGGTGGGATCGGCTCGCTGGCATTCTCACCGGACAGCAAGCGTTTGCTGTCGACCTGCGGCTCAGGCACCTGCGCGCGTCAGCGCCAAATCGTATGGAATCTGACAACCGGCGAGCAAATCGTTTCGCCAAAGCTCCATACCAACATCGTTCTCGCCAGCGCCTGGACATCCGACGGCAAGCGCATCGCGACCGCCGGCGGTGATCAGTTTGAGATCCAGCTTTGGTCCTCCGAAACCGGTGAGCTTGTTCCCGACAGCGACGGCAAGAAGTCCGCGCTGAAGGGCAACGGCCGACCAGCGTGGTCGGTGGCGTTCTCAGAGGACGGCCGCTGGCTGGCATGGGGCTCGACGCCCAAAATCCGTTCTTTGAACAACCGGGGCCCGCTGGAGTTCGCAATTCGGCTGCCGTCGCGCGACAACGCGCTTGGCGTTCCGACCCGAATTGCGAACTCGCCCGCATCACGCGACAGCGCTGCTCAGCCGGCTGACCTGCCGACGCAATGGCAGCGCGCCACCACGCAATATGGCGGCCTGACGCTGCGCCACGCACGCGGCGCGGCGCCTAGATCCGGGTTTCCCGTGCTGGAAATCCGGCAAAATCAGGATGTGACGGCGTCGATCACGTTGAATGCCAGCACCGGATATGGCCATCGCTCCTATTCGTTCACACCCGATGGCACGCGGATTGTAACTGGCGCCGCAAACGGCCTGGTGACACTGTATGACACACGCGGGAAGCGGCTCGGCCGGTTCGTGGGGCATGGCGGTGATATCTGGGCCGTCACGCCATCACCCGACGGGCGCTTTTTGGTGTCGGGTTCGTCCGATCAGACCATTCGCCTGTGGAATATCAACACCCGCGAACTGGTCGCGACATTGTTCCATGCGCCCGGAACAGATGGTGACATTGGGGAATGGGTGCTGTGGACGCCGCAAGGCTTCTACACCGGCTCACCAGGTGGCGGCCGATTTGTCGGCTGGCACGTCAACAAGGGACGCGCAAAGGCCGCCGATTACGTCAACGGCGCCCAATACCGTAAGAATCTGAACCGTCGCGATGTTGTCGAGCGGTCGATCATCCTCGTGAATGCAAAATCCGCCGCTGCAGAACTCGCTCCGGGCATCGACCTGCGCAAAACCCTTGAGGCAAGGCCGCCCGAAATCAAACACGCGACGCCGTCTCAGAATGCCGAGGTGTTCGGCGGCCGCGTGCGAGTCACCGCCTACGTCAAGAGCAGCGCCCTCTCATTGCAGGGCGTGCAGATCACGGTCAACGGTGCCAAAGTGCGAGCCGATCCGTCAGCTGTCCCGATCGACCATCCACGGCCACCTGCAGGGCAAACGGTGGTCGCCTACGACGTTCCGTTGTTCCAGGGATGGAACGACATTGCGCTCAAGGCCATCAACTCGGCCGGCGAATCGACCCTGGCCACCGTGCGCGTGAACCACAGCGGCGAAGGCCTGCTGGACAAGCGCGATATCCTGTGGGTGCTCGCGATCGGGGTCGACGATTATACCGGCCTTGGCGACACCTGCGGCCCGGACGGCAAGCAATCCTGCGATCTCTCGTACGCCAGCAAGGATGCACATCTCTTCGCGAAAACGATTGCGCGCGAAATGGGAGGGCAGCATACCAGTACGGTAACGCGGATCCTAACCAGCGACGGCGATCCCAAGAACCGGCCGACCCGCAAGAACATCCTGGACGCAATGGCAACCATTGCGAACGCCGGGCCGAACGACACGGTCGCGCTGTTTCTTGCCGGGCATGGTGAAACCGGGGCCAACGGCAAGTATTTCTTCCTGCCAACCGACATCAAGCGCAAGGCCGGTGCCGGTCCCGGTACGGGCGAGAACGTGATTGCCTGGGATCTGATCCAGGGGCGGCTCACCAACGCACTTGGCCGGCGCCTCCTGTTCCTCGACGCCTGCCAGGCCGGTGCAGCGCATGCGGGGCGGGCCTACAACGCGCGCCTGTCGGAGGATGCGCTGTATGAGAAGTTCGTTGCCTTCTCGGCAGCTGGCCCGAACCAAGTCGCGATCGAAAACGCCGACTTTGGTCATGGCCTGTTTACGATGGCGATCGCAGAGGGTCTGTCCGGCAAAGCGCTGGACAGCACTGAGCGGACAGTACGTGTCTACGGCCTCTCAAACTACATCGCCCGCCGCCTGCGCGGCATCACCAGAGGCCGGCAGTCGCCTGTGGTCCACTCCGGCCCCGGCGACCTTGTGCTCGTACGCAAGTAAGCAAAGCGCGTTGCCCGCGACTCATGCGGGCAACGCATACTTGAGTTGAGCGTTACTGCATTGCAATATCGCAATCGCGAGATCATGTTCGTTCCATAAATCCGGGAACAACCCGACAAGAACGGAACAGGATCATGAGCAGCACAACACATATCGATAATGCATCAGCCATAGCCCATAGCGAAACCGCGAAGTCGCCGTTGCGCACGGTACTGAATGCCGGTTTGGACTTCTTCATATCTCTCGATCGCGCGATCAAAGCCGCACACGAGTACGAGAACCTGTCGCGCTTGTCCGACGCACGGCTGAACGAAATGGGCCTGGAGCGCCAACAGCTCGGTCGGCACGTCGTCGAGAAACACCTCAGCGCCTGACGCCTCTGAAACAATGGTCTCTTACACAGTAGTCTCTGGCACAACGCACGGCCGGGGTCGTCAAGTCGAAGAGGAACGCACCGCTCAAACAACCGGTCGTTCCTCTCGATTTCGCAGTGAACCGCCCGTGTTTCATTCAGATTCAGGCGTAGCCACGACGGCATGCTGATAGAGATGCCAGGTTGCATAGCCCAAGACGGGCAGGATCAACGGCAACAACAGCAGCGCGCTGGCAATGGCCGCCGCAATCGCCACGGCGATCACACCGCACCAGACGATCATGGCGATGGGATTGCGCCGCACCAGGCGGACGCTGGTGATCATTGCGGTCATAACATCAACGTCGCGGTCATACAGCATCGGAAACGAAATCACCGCGATTGAAAACACCAGAAACGCGATCACGGCTCCCACAACGTGGCCGGCAATCAGGAACACCCACCCCAGCTGGGTCGTCAGAATTGCCGTCAACAGAGCGTCAAAATCCAACGCCATCGCGCCAAAGAACGACAGCGTCAACATCGCCGCGATGTCCATCCAGATGAAGAACGCGAACGCCGTGATCAAGGCCATCCATCGGACATCGCGCCGGCGTACCTCATTGACCGTTTGCCAGACAGCCGACACCGAAACCGGCGCACCCGCCTGGAGACGCCGGCTGACATCATAAAATGCAATGGCTACAAACGGGGCAATCAACGCGAAGCCCATCGCTAGCGGATAAACGAGATACGGCATCGCGAGGACGACCATCAGCACCGCAAGTGCCCAGCCACCGACAGTATAGATTGCGGCAATCGCGATGCTTACAACCGGTGCGCGCATCCAATCGCGAATGCCACGCCCGACACATATGCCAATGTCATGGATACCGACGCGCGCCAAAGGAACGGCTGCACTCTTCGCGCGTTGCTGCGTCGCCATCAACAGCCTCCCATAGACATGTTCGCCATAGGTGGAATCGCTTCGCCGGCCCACACTCCGTTTTCGAGTCACCTGGCCGGCCACCCATAGAATCGTCCCGTTGCGTGCCAGCCCGGGAGACCTAGACACCAGGTGAGGCGCGTTTCCAGCTACGTCTGCCAGCTACATCTGCTAGCTACATCTGAGAGACTCTAGCATCGCTTCCGCGATAAGAACTCCCTGGGACACGCGCCATGCTGCCAAAGCAGTTGCCGTCCGCATTATCACGCGCTTCACGCGTCCCGTTGACGCGACTGATCGGCTGAAGGCGCGCGTGGACGTCATTGACATGCAAGATCGTTAATGAAAACTCGGCATGCGCCATAGTTGCGGAGACAACGCTGCCGATCACGGCATAGGTTGCGCACAAGAACATGCCTCGGATCACTGGAGAGGCCCTGGCAAATTGGAACTTTCTGCCATCTTAACGCATGGGCTGTAATAGGCCTGTGACAGACCTCTGAGCGCCGATCCAGACGCTTTGTGCGGGTATTCGTCCGACGACGGCACATCCTTCACATCTTGAAAGCGCTGGAATGCGTGCTAAATCGGCGCCGCAGAATTCAAACGTCGACGCAACTGCCATGTGGAATGTATCGCCCGCAATCGTGCCATCAAACAATGCACGTGGTGCGCCAAAAGCGCTCAGTCGAACGGACAAAAGCACACTGGGCCAAAGTAACTCCGACGGCAGACGATCGACAGGAACGTTGAGAGGACGGATATGAACCTGATTGCTGCGAAACAGCTCACCAAACGGTTTGGTGATCACACCGCAGTCGACAACGTTTCGCTGTTCGTGGAGCGTGGAGAGGTTGTCGGTTTCCTAGGCCCAAACGGGGCCGGCAAATCAACCACGATGCGTATGATTGCGGGCTTTCTCGAACCCGACAGCGGATCGACTGCGATTTGCGATTACGATGTTTCCGAACGGCCGATCGACGCCAAGCGTCGGCTTGGTTATCTGCCGGAAGGCGCACCGGCATATTCCGACATGACGGTGAGCGATTTTCTCACCTTTGTCGGCCGTATTCGCGGCCTCGCCGAGCAGAAGCTCAACAACCGCCTCGCCGAGATGGTCGATCAGATCAATCTCACCGGCGTCTGGAACCAGCAGATTGAGACGCTCTCGAAAGGGTTCAAGCGGCGCGTCGGCATCGCGCAAGCGCTGATCCACGATCCGGACGTGCTGATCCTGGACGAGCCGACCGACGGCCTCGACCCCAATCAAAAGCACGAAATGCGCACGCTGATTCAGTCGATCGCGCCCAATAAGGCGATCATTGTGTCCACGCATATCCTCGAAGAGGTTGAGGCTGTGTGCTCACGCGCCGTGATCATCGATGCCGGCAAGGTGGTTGCAGATGAGACACCTCATGACCTCGTCGCCCGGGCCGCTGACGGCAACGCAATCCGCATCACATTCGCCGGCGAGCAAGCGACGGATTCGCTTGTCGAAAAACTGAAGCCGCTGGCCGGAGACGGCACGGTGCATGTGGTCGGGACCTTCAACGGCGGCACCCGCGTGTTGGTCCGGCCGAACGGCTCTGCCGGTCCGTCGCCGTCCGAACTCGCCGCGTCGATTGCGGCAACGGATCTCGTTGTTGAGGACATCGGTGTCAATCGACCGCGTCTGGAAGACGTCTTCCGAGAAATCACCGGCCGCCAGCAAATCAACTGAGCGGCTGCGCACACGACGGACGTATCGGCACTGGCGCGACCTCGCGCAAACCTGTGAGAATTTTCGATGAACGAGTCGCTGCAAACCATACGGTTGATCTTCGAACGCGAATTCCGCGGCTACTTCGCAACGCCGCTCGCGGCCATCTTTCTGGTCGTGTTCCTGGCCCTGTCCACCGGTCTGGCCTTCTTCGTTTCCGGGTTTTTCGCGCGCGGGCAGGCGGATCTGTCCAGCTTTTTCACCTGGCACCCATGGCTGTTTCTCATTCTGATGCCGGCGATCGGGATGCGGCTATGGGCAGAAGAACGGCGCTCAGGCACGATCGAGTTACTGATGACGCTCCCCGTTCAGACTTGGGAACTTGTCGTCGGCAAGTTTCTCGCCGGTTGGGCGTTCACCGGCGTCGGCCTTCTGTTGACGCTGCCGATGTGGATTACGATCAACTACCTGGGCTCTCCCGACAACGGCGTGATTTTCGGCAGCTATGTCGGCAGTTGGTTGATGGCGGGCGCGTTCCTCGCACTGGCCACGTGCGTGTCCGCATTCACAAAGAGCCAGGTGATCGCCTTCATCGTCGCCACGATCCTTGGGTTTTTGCTGGTAATGGCCGGTTACGACCTCGTCCTGGCGGGGATCCGCGGCTGGGCGCCGACATTCCTGGTCGACATCGTCCAGTCGCTGTCCTTCATCTCCCACTTCGGACGACTAAGCCGCGGCGTCATCGAACTGCCGACGCTCATCTTCTTTCTCTCAATGATCGCGCTCTGCTTGTGGATCAACATCCAGATCGTCGATCTCAAGAAAGCCTCTTAAGGGGTCCTTCGCTATGTCGCTCCTCTCCCAAATCCTTGAGTTCCTGAAGCCGGACGAACTCATACGGCGCCTACGCATTGATCGCTTGTCGCGGTCGCAGCTCATGGGACTGGCCGTCGGCCTGGCCGTTGTTCTGTTCCTGGCCGGCAACGTCATTTCGTCGAACATCTTCCGGTCATCACGTGTCGACCTGACCGAGAACAGTCTTTACTCGCTCTCGTCTGGAACACGGACGCTGCTCTCGAAGCTGAACGAGCCGATCCATATGCGCCTGTTCCTGTCCAAGGACCTCGTGCAGCAGGCCCCGCAGCTCGCCGCGTATGCCTCACGCGTGCAATCAATGCTCGATGCCTATCGCGATCTCTCCGGCGGCAGGATCACGCTTGAGGTCATTGATCCCAAACCGTTTTCCGATGCTGAGGATCGCGCTGTCGGCCTCGGCATCAACCGCATTCGCCTGACGGGCGCATCAAACGAGATCTTCTTCGGTCTCGCCGCAACGAACTCGACAAACGGCCGGGGGCAGATCGGTGTCTTCTCCCCCGATCGCGAGCCTTTTCTCGAGTATGACCTGACCCGGTTGGTCGCCGAGCTCGGGCAGCCGAAGAAGCCCGTCATTGCGGTCATTGACGGCATCGCGCTCTCTGGCAATCCGATGGCCCGGCAGCCGGAATCTCAAATTCTGGCTCAGTTGCGCGAACTGTTCGCGGTCGAAGCGCTCCGCGGGGACATCGACGCACTGCCCGAAAATACGCGCGTGTTGTTGATTGCGCACCCGCGACGCCTCTCCGACAGAACGCTCTACACGATCGAGCAATGGGTGATGTCCGGCGGCGCGACGATGGTGTTTGTTGACCCGCACGCCGAAACCCAACCGGGGTTGCGCCCGGGTATGCCGCCGACCAACCCGAAGTCGGACTTCTCAAAACTGTTCGAGGCATGGGGTGTTGCGTTTGACACGTCGAAGGCGGTTGGCGACCCAACCTATGCTTTGCGCACGCAGCGGAACATTGGTGGACGGGTTGCCGAGGTGGCCAATCTGCCGTGGCTCGCATTGCGCAAGCCGTCGTTCGCAAGCGACGAAGCCATCCTCGCGCAGCTCTCCAGCCTCGTGTTCACGACGGCGGGCTCATTCAAAGCGACATCGAAGGACGTGAAGCTCATACCGCTGGTTTCGGCCTCGTCGGACGCGGGCCTGCTCCCGGCGGCAGATGCCGCGCGCCAAGGCGGTGACCCGCGGGAACTCTACACCAAACTCGAGAAACAAGAGACGCCACTGATTGTGGCTGCGCGTCTCGACGGCAAGATCAGCACCGCCTTCGACAAGGGTAAGCCGAAGGACTCGAAGTACGAAGGCAAACATCTGACAGCGCCACAGGGCAAACTGAACGTGATCCTGGTTGGCGATGCCGACATGCTGTCGGACCGCAACTGGGTCCGCCGCCGAAATGTTCTCGGTCAGCAGGTGACAGAGGCGTTTTCCAACAACGGACCGTTCGTCCTGAACGCGATCGAGCAGATGTCCGGCGGCACGGTGTTGGCTGACTTGCGCGGCCGCGGCGTCTCGTGGCGACCGTTCGAGAAAATCCAGGACCTCGAGAAGCGCGCCGAGGCCCGTTACCTCCAGAAGCAGCAGCAGTTGCTCGCCAAGCTGCGCGAGGCGGAAACCCGCTTGCGTCAGCTGTCGAGCACGGCGACAAAGGACGGTGAACTGATTTCGGCCGAAAGCGAAAAGGCCATCAACCAGTTCCGCTCCGAGCTTTTGTCGACGCGGGCGCAGCTGCGCCAGGTTCAGTTCAACCTCCGAAGCGAGGTCGATCACCTGAAGTCTTGGATCACGATGCTCAATGTCGGCATGTTCCCGGCGATCTTTGCGGCCCTGGCCCTGGCGTTTGCGTTCCGACGGCCACGAAAACCGCTGCCGAAGAAAACCAGCCAGACGACAGAATCGACAACCTGATCCGCCGGCGCCACGACGCGCTGCACCGCCAATGTACTTGTGACGGGAATGGAGTTTCCCATGACACCGAAGTCTTTCCTGGCACTTGCGACCGCCACGCTCGTCGCCGTGCTTCTCGCCATGGTCACGTCGTCGACATCGAACACCGGCAACGTGATCGCCGACCGCGGCGAGAGTTTCGTATCGGGCCTTGCGGAAAAGGCAAACAACATCACGTCGATCACGACCGTGACAAGCGACGGCACAACGACCGTGACGAAAAAGGGGAACGCGTTCGTCGATGCGTCCGGATTCCCGATCAAGGACGAGACGGCGCGCCAGCTGGTGACCAGCCTGGCTCTGCTCAGCATTGAGGAACGCAAAACCGACGTTGCCGACCGCCACGCGGATCTCGAGCTCGCCGCCCCCGACGCGAAATCAGGCGCCGGGCAACGCGTAACGCTGAAGGACTCCAGCGATCGTGTCGTCGCCGACGTGATCGCCGGACGGCGCGAATTCACGGTCGGCGGGACACGCGGCGGTCAGTACGTGCGCAACGCAAGTGACACACAAGCCTATCTCGTGCGCGGAACGGTCAACGTCCCGTCCGGTCGCTCGGCGTGGTTTGACACCAGTCTGACGTCGGTCGAAAACGCCAAGGTCCTCAAAGTCACCGCCATGGCCGAGGACAAGCCCGTTTTTGAAGTTTCCCGAAATGGCGACAAGCTTGATCTCACGACGGTGCCTGAGAAACGTAAAACCGATCCGGCAAAAATGACGCGATTGGCCCGCTTGGTGGCCCCGCTATCGTTCGCAGACGTGCGCAAGGCAAAAGCAGATAGCAAACCCGAAGGACCGGTCCTGACGATCGAGGCGAAGGACGGCGTGAAAATCACGCTCACCGCGCTCAACAAGGCAAAAGGTGACGACAACTGGTTCCGTGTTGAAGCCGTGTCGTCCGATAACGCGTCTGAAGATCTGGTCAAGAAGCTGACAGAGAAAGCCAAAGGCTTCGAGTTTCAGCTGTCGTCTCGCGACGCAGAACTGTTCTGGTGGACGCCGAACGACCTCACGACGGAAGCCGGCAGCTAAAGCTGAAAGACGAGTGGCTTTCGACAACACGGCATCGGCATCATCCTGGCGGCAGCTACGGCGCGGTCCATCAGTCTTTGGAGCGCGCCACGCGGGCCTCTAACGCCGGCTCCAACGCGGCCATGTCATAGCCGGCATCCGCAGCGCTCTTGAGGATTTCGTCGACGGACATCGGGCCGCCGGCAGACGCCAGCGCCCACAGCGCCGTACAGCGCGTACCGGTCCGGCAGTAGGCCAAAATCGGTTTCGGCAGCTCACGGATGAAGTCGGCGAACGTATCGGCGTCCACATCTGTCATTCTACCGGAAACGACAGGCTGATAGTGCACGACCAGACCGGCCGCTTCGGCAGCCGCGGCAATTGCCGTGTACTCCGCTTGCCCAGGCGCTTCACCATCTGGCCGATGACAAATCAACGATTGAAACCCTGCGGCTGCGACTTCTGCCACATCGTCGACCGTCAACTGCGGAGCAACCGATACGTCGTCTGTTAGCTTGCGTGACTGCAACACGTTCTCCCGAAGTTGAAAGGACAAATCTATGGTGCATCCGGCTATTGCATTTCCACGCATTGTGGAAGCGCTTCGCCGTCACACACCGCTCTCTTTCGGTTCGAGCTGGTTGATCGGGTCACGGTATGATGAAACAAGCAGCCGGCCAAGGTTATGGCGCGGTCGGATCGGGATCAGTTCCAACAAATATGCAGCACGGCTCAAGCACACGCGATGATCGGCGTCGTGCCAGGTGCGGTTTCTTCACACTCACGCCAGCTGCGGCGCGTGCCCAAGGAGCTGCACGATCGCGCGTGCGATAACACGCTCTTCGTCCGTCGGTACGACTAAAATCGGAACCGGCCCGGCGGATACATTAAGAGCATTCTTTGCGTTCCGCTGGGCATCGATGGAAAGCCCGATCCAGTCCATATTTTCGCAAGTTCGTGCACGGACATAGGGTGAGTTCTCACCAATCCCACCGCAGAATACCAGGGCGTCCAGGCCGCCCAGGACGGCGCAACTTGCCCCGATTTCGCGTCGAATCCGAAAGACGAAGTAGTCGATCGCCTGGCGCGCCTCCGGCAAATCAGACGCTTCCAGAGATCGCATGTCGTGCGTCAAGCCAGACAGACCCTTGAGACCGCTTTCCTGATAGAGCAGCGTCGCGATTTCCGCACTCGACAACTTTTCGGAGTCCAACAGATAGAGCATCACGCCAGGATCGAGCTGGCCGCAACGTGTCCCCATCGGAAGGCCGTCGAGCGCGGAAAACCCCATGGTCGACGCAATGCTCTTGCCACCCTGAATCGCGCACATCGAGGCGCCGTTCCCCAGGTGCGCAATCACGACACGCCCCTCGGCAACAGATGGTGCAATGCTCCGCAGCGCACCAGTCACGTAGTCGTAGGACAGGCCGTGGAACCCGTAGCGACGCACGCCCTGATCAAAATAGCGCCGCGGCAACGCAAATGTGTCGTTGACCCACGGGTGATCGCGATGGAACGCCGTGTCGAAGCAGCCGACCTGCAGGGCATTGGGGAACACCTGCTGTGCCGCGGCCACCGCAGCAAGATTGTGCGGTTGATGCAGGGGCGCAAGCGGCTCCAGCGCCCGCAACTTGTCTAAGGTGTCCGTATCGAGCTCACGCGGTTCGACAAAATCAGTACCACCATGCGCAATCCGATGACCGACCCCGCAGACCGTCCAATCGCCAAACCGCTCCCGCGCACGTGAGAGAATGGCTTGTAGCGCTGCGGAATGGTCCGTCTTGCCGAGTTCGTGCTCCTCCTTGACGCCATCGGAAGCGGACAGGACAAGGCGAGCGGCCGCGCCCAGGTTCTCCACCTGCCCTCTCGCCAGCTCGCGCGGCTCCTGGTCCGGCTCATAGACGGCAAACTTGATCGACGAGGACCCGGCGTTCAGGGTCAGCAAGCACTCGGTCATCATCGCACTCCACGGCCGCGCGCATCGTAGAGCGCGGCGACAGCGCAGGACGCGAGACGGGCCCGATCATCATCGGCACGGCTGGTCAGAATGATGGGGCAGCGTGCCCCCATCACCAACCCGCCCGCCTCGGCATGCGCAACGAAGGTCAACTCTTTGGCGAGCATGTTTCCAGCTTCGAGATTCGGGACAACCAGCACATCGGCACGCCCGGCGACCATGGACTTGATGCCCTTCGTGCGGGCCGCCTCAATGTCCATCGCATTGTCCATCGCAAGCGGACCGTCAACCAGGCCACCCGTGATTTGACCGCGCTCGGCCATTTTCGACAAGACGGCCGCATCAAGCGTGGACGGAATCTTGGTATTCACCGTCTCAACAGCCGAGAGTACACCGACTTTGGGCGTCTCGATCCCAAGCGCGATGGCCAAGTCGATGGCATTTTGCGTGATGTCGACTTTGGTTTCGAGATCCGGAGAAATGTTAATCGCAGCGTCCGTCACCAGCAGAAGATGATCGAGGCCCGGCACATCCATGACAAACACGTGCGACAGGCGACGCCCGGTCCGCAGTCCACCCTCACGCTTCAGGACATGATTTAACAGCTGGTCGGTATGCAAATGCCCCTTCATCACCGCACGGGCACGCCCGTCGTGAACGAGGGCCACCGCACGAGACGCAGCCAAATCATGGTCGGCAACGTCGACCACCTCGAACCCGGAAATGTCCGCCTCGATCTGCTGTGCTGCTTCCAAGATTTTGCTTTGGCACCCGATAAGAATGGGGGTAATCAGAGTATGGTGCGCTGCCAGGACGGCACCGCCAAGCGCATTCGGCTCTTCCGGTGCGACAACCGCCGTCGGAATTGGCGGCAACGGTTCGGCATCAGCGAGCAGGCGATCAAAGTGCACATGTCGCTGAACGAGCAGCCCTGGGACGTCATCCAAATCATAGCTGAGCTGGGAGGCCGGCGCGGTAACCTGCGCCTCGCCCTCGGCAATTCTGACACCGTCGTCGCGCTCAACCCACGTCTCGAATACGGCCAATCGCGCATCGCCCTTTCTGATGAGCCGCACATGCGCAATCAGGTGATCGCCGGCATGGGCGCGGTCCAGGAAGGTCAGGCGTTGGCTGCGATACAGCGTTCCGGGCCCGGGCAGAATATTGCCGAGAACAGCTGAAATCAGCGACGCAACCCACATCGATGGTGCAATCGCCTCCCGCTGACCGTCGCCATTACCATCGTGTTCGGGCAGATGCATCGGATTGAAGTTCCCGGACGCATGCGCGAACACGTAGAGATCGTCCGCCACGCACAACCGTCCAAGCTGCGCGGACTGGCCGACCTCAAGCTGATCCCAGGGGGTACTGGTTTGCCGCATCACTCTGCAGCCGCCCGAACAACAGGCCGTAAGGTGCCCAATGCGCGCATCACCCAATCAAACCTCATGTATGTCGCCCGCTCGCCAGGCGAGCCAGCAAGACCCAACGGCCTGAACATGTGATCGCCTCCGGCGTTTTACTAGCCGACGATGTGGTAGCCACCGTCGATCATATGGATGCCGCCGGTCACGTTTGCCGCGCTGCGGCTCGCCAGGAATGCCGCATAAGCACCGACATCCTCGATTGTCGCCAGTTGATGCGTTGGCGTACGTTCGGCAGTCCGGTCAAGCAGTTCATCAAAGTCGGCGATCCCGCTTGCTGCCCGGGTCTTCAGGGGGCCTGGCGACAGTGCGTGCACCGAAATGCCTTTCGGCCCCAGTTCCGCAGCCGCATAGCGCGTGACGGACTCGAGCGCGGCTTTGACAGGACCCATGATGTTGTAATGCTCGACGACTTTTTCTGAGCCATAGAACGAAACCGTCATGCACGTGCCGCCGTGCGGCATCAGGGGCTCAGCGCGCTGTATCATCCGCAAGAACGAATGCACGGAAATGTCCATGGCGACGTTGAAGCCTTCGCGGGAACAGTCGACAACCCGACCGTGAAGATCCTCTTTCGGGCAGAACGCAATGGAATGGAGCACAATGTCCAGGCTCCCCCACCGTTCGCGGATCTCTGAAAAGACGCCGTCCATTTCCGCATCATCACGGACGTCCAGCGGCAGAATGAGTTCGGCGCCGAGCCGCTCAGCCAGTGGGCGCACATACGGCTCTGCCTTGGCATTCAAGTAGGTGATGGCGAGATCGGCGCCCTGAGCGCGCAAGGCGCTGGCGCATCCCCACGCGATTGACTGATCATTCGCAACACCGACGACCAGCGCTTTGCGACCTTCGAGCGAAAACATGATGGCCCCTGGAGTTTCCGCAGGTGTAGCAAGACCCTACACCGCTGATGTGAAGACCAATTGACACGCTTATCCGGTCAAAGGTCTCGTTCGATGACGGCCACACCCGCCTACGACAATGCTGGCGTGCAGGAATTGACTACCGTCAATACCGCCTGCCCGCCGCCGCAAATACACCGACCGAGCACATCGCTGAAGGATGAGCAGCGACAACACGTCCATCGAGATCATCTCCGCCGTCAGCGGCATCGCTTTGCCCATCCGCACCAAGTGTCTCGAATTTCACCTTTCTGCAAGTCCATGAAATGGTGCGATCTGTACCTGGCAAGATCCATGAGAGTGACGGTGATGACACAAGCAGTGCCATTTCAACCCGGCGGTTATCGGTACGCCCCGGGCGTGTTTCAGTACTCGGCCGGTGTTGCCGCCGAACCGGGTTTCGAGATCGTCCACGCCCGCCTGCGCGAGCCCATCCAACTGGCTGACGGCTTTGATTTCATTGCCGCCCATCTGAATACGATCGCGCGGCCATTGACGGCCTTTTGCGCCTGCGAACTCCGCTCGCCAGAACCGTTCACGGAAGATGGCTTTCGCGCCTTCAACGAGGTCTACGCGGGCACACTCGAAGCGTGGGGCATTATGCGCGATGGCATCAATCCGGTCGCACGCTCCAACGTCTGCCCCAAGATAGACCCGCCGCCGGCACCAGCTCTCTACGCATTCGCGTACACCGTGGCGTCGGATGATGCCCCGCCGACATGTGCCATCGCCGGAAGTGGCGAGGTTCCGGAAGGTCACGCAACTTATCACGATCATGTTGTTGCGCCGGGCGACGTTTCTCCAAGCGGCATGGTTCAGAAGGCGAACTTCGTCGCAGGCGAAATGCGTCGCCGCCTCGATGTGCTCGGCATGTCGGACAGTGTTGTCACGTCAGCCCAGGTCTACACAGTCGAGCCGGTTCACAATCTGATCGAGACGTCCCTCCTGCCAATTGGCCTCGCAGCCCACGGCCTAACCTGGCACTACTGCCGACCGCCAATTGAGGGGCTCGCGTTCGAGATGGACTGCCGGGTCGTCCGGCGAGAGATCATCGTGTGATCCCGGCGCGGTCATACGTCATTGCGCGGTCCATCCGCCGTCGACTTTCAAACTCAGCCCGGTCACCAATGCGGACGCCGGGCTCGCCAGGTAGAGGATTGCGCCAGCGAGGTCAGCGGGCGCGCCAGTCCTGCGTAACGGCGTTGTGCGGGCGAGTTCGGAATGAAGCGCCGCGTCGGCAAACAACGACTCGGTCAGCGCGGTCTTCAGGAACGTCGGTGCAATGTCGTTGACCCGCACCCCGCGCGGTCCCCACTCGACGGCCAGGGCCCGCGTCAGATTGACGACGGCGCCCTTGCTCGTGTGATAGGACAGGTTGGCTGAATACGGCCCGCCAACGTGGCCCCAGATCGACGAGATGTTGATGATGGACCCTTGCCCGTCGGCCAGCATCTGACGCCCGGCCTCACGCGCGCACAGAAAAACACCGGTCAAATTGACATCGATGACACGTTGCCACTGGGCCAGGGTCAACGTTTCGGTTGGTGCTTTGTCGATAATGCCGGCGTTGTTGACCAGAACACCGACGCGACCGTAGTCGGTTTCGATCCGCGCGAACACATCGACGACGGACGCCTCCTCGGTTACGTCCATGGCGTAGGCCGCTCCCGAGTGACCGTCCACTGCAATCAAGTCAGCCGTCGCAGATGCAGCATCTCCATCACGGTCTGTCGCAATTGCAATGGCGCCAGCGCGAGCAAGCACACGCGCCGCCATCCGACCAATGCCCGAGCCCGCACCGGTTACGACAGCCACAGCGCCATCGATCCGGAACAGTGTTGAAGGATCAGGCAGAGCGCCATCATGTTGCGGATCATCCACGGTGCCTCTCCTCAGAACGGATCTTTGAACTGACCTTCGAACGCCGTGATCGGCGGCCGGGCCTCCGGATCGATGTGAATATCAACCAGATAAGGCGCTCCGCTTCCCAGCGCATGGGTGAGGGCGGGCGCCAGATAGTCCGGCGTCGCAACAGTTGCCGCCTCGCAGCCGCATGCGCGCGCAATCATCGCATGATCGACCGGCTCAAAGTAGCACGCGTCCGTATGCGCACCGAAAGCCGCGTCCTCGGCATCCTTCTGATAGCCCAAGACCTGATTGTTCAGCACGAGTACGGTGACGTCGAGATTCAGGCGGCGGAGCGTTTCGAGTTCGGCCCAGGCATGCGCGAACCCGCCATCCCCGGCGAGGCAAACAACGCGTTTATCGGGAGCAGCCAGCTTCGCGCCAATCGCCATTGGCAAGCCCCACCCGAGCCCGGCAAGCCCGCGCGGTGTCAGAAACCGCTGTCCGACCTTGCGCGCCGTGAGATAGTTCGCGACCCAAATCGAGGCATAACTCGCATCCGCCACAACGATGGTGTCGCCATCAATTCCGCGATCGAGGACATCCATCACCTGCTCAGGCCGTATCGGGGTTCGGCCATCGCTGCGAATGGACAGCGTGGTACTGCGCCAGCTGTCCATCGCAGCCGTAATCCGAGCCGCAACGTCACCGCGGACGGCGGCACGCTTATGGAGGCCCGTACTGGTCACCGCAAAGCGTAAGGCATCGATAGCGCGACGCGCATCGCCGACAAGGCGGATGGCCTCGTAGTTCCGGCCGATCTCCGTCCCGTCAACGTCAACGTGAATGTAGCGCGCGGTCTTCGGGTACAGGGTCCAGCTGTCGGTGCCGTTCTGGTTGGTCCGGTTCCCGATCAGGAGAATGACATCCGCGTCTTCGATCATCGGCCGCAGCGCCGCGGTCCGGCTGCCCTTGCCCATGACATACCCGACAACCCCGAGGGACAGTGTATGGGTCTCGTCCACGCATCCCTTGCCCATGACGGTGGTAGCAACGGGCAGATGGCACGTCTCCTGAAACCGCATCAATGCCTCGGACGCGTCCGATGTGTGCACACCACCGCCGGCGATAACAAGCGGTCGCTCGGCCGCGGACAGCAGCGCTGCCGCTTCCGCAACCTTGGCCGGATCCGGGGTTGGCCGATCGAGCGGCGTGTGCCCGAGACGCGCCGTCCGCACCTCAACAGGCTGCGCCGTCGCGTTCAAGAGGTCAGCCGGCAACAGCAGAACAGCAGGTCCAGGCCGGCCACTTGTTGCCGCCGTAAAGGCCATGTCGATCGTATCGTCAACGCGGGAAACATGGTCGATGCGACGGACCCACTTCGCGCACCCATCGAACAATCGCAGATGATCGAGTTCTTGGAACGCATTCCGGTCGGTTGCGGTGAGCGCAACGTCCTGCACCACTGCGATGATCGGCACCGATGCCTTGAACGCTTCAGCCAACGGTGGCACCAGCAATGTCGCCGCGGGACCATTCTGCGCCGTGACGACACCGACGCGACGCGCGATACGGGCGTAGCCATCTGCCATGGCACCGCCGGCATTCTCCGTCCGATACGCAGCTTGTGTTATGCCAAACTGCGGCGCGACGAGATGGAACGCGCTTGGAATCGATTGGCCAAAGACCAAATCGACCCCGTGACGGCGGAACGCACCGGCAATGCGCATTGCAACCGTTTCGTTGGTCTGACGGGGCTCTGACGGCTCCATGTCACATCCTCCCAATCGACATGTGCCAGGCTCAGCCTGCGCTTAACCTGTACTCAGCATGATTTTGCCAATGTGCGCGCTGGACTCCATCAACCTGTGCGCGTCGGCAGCCTCAGAAAGTGGAAACGTCTGATACATAACGGGCTTGACCTTGCCGGCGGCAATAAGCGGCCAGACCTTGGCTTCCAGTGATCGTGCGATTTCGGCCTTCTGCTCAACCGAACGCGGGCGCAGAGTTGAACCGGTCCACGTCAAGCGCTTGAGCATCAGTTTCATGAAGTTGGCAGACACCTCCGATCCACCCAACCATGCGATCTGGACAAGACGCCCCTCGACGGCAAGCGAGTCAATGTTACGCGGCACGTAGTCGCCGCCGACCATGTCCAGAATAACATCGACGCCTTTGCGATCAGTCAGCTCCTTGATGACGGAGACGAAGTCCTCGTCGCGATAATTGATGGCCCGCTCGGCTCCGAGGTCGCGGCAGGCTTGGCATTTTTCGGCACTGCCTGCGGTCACGAAAACGCGGGCGCCGAACTCACGGGCAAGCTGTATCGCCGTTGTGCCAATGCCGCTGGTTCCGCCATGGATCAGTAACGTTTCACCAGGTTGCAGACGGCCACGATCGAACACGTTGGTCCAGACGGTGAAAAACGTTTCCGGCACACCGCCCGCTTCCAACAGACTCAATCCGGCCGGCACCGGCAGAACCTGACGCTCCGGCGCGACGCAATACTCCGCATATCCGCCTCCGGCCACGAGCGCACACACCTTGTCACCGACCTGGTAGCGCGACGTTCCGGCACCCAGCGCAACCACCTCACCGGCGATCTCCAATCCCGGAACCTGGGTCGTACCTGGCGGCGGATTGTAGCGTCCCATGCGCTGTTGCACATCCGGTCGATTGACACCGGCCGCCGCCACTTTGACCAGGATCTCGCCGTCACGCGGCTGCGGCACGGCCATCGTATCAGGCTTGAGCACCTCCGGTCCGCCAAATCCATCCAGTTTCACGTACGTCATCGTGTCGGGCACAGTTGTGTCAGGCGAAGTTGCGTCGGGCAAAGTCATACCGGGCGTCCTCCATCAGCTCATGCGTGCGATGATTGCTTTGAGCGCATCGATCCGAAGTCATGAACTTAGAGCAGTTCGGCAAGCGGCGGAAATGATCTCAGCGGGCGCACCACGGCCTGTCCTCACCGACGACACCTTTGTCAGGCACCTGGCCTGCAATGTCGGACCGTGGGGGATAACGGACATGATGGGATTTTTGAAAAAGCTTTTCGGCGCCGGCAATCCGGATCAGGACAAGGCGAACCAATCCGAAACGACAAGTGCCTCCGTGTTCGTCTCGGATCAACCGGGACGGGGCGTCAGCCTCGATGAGGCCGCGAAACTGCAAGCCGCGGTCATGGAGAACATTAGTGACGCCGGATTGCCAGTCTCACAAAAAGTCAACGCTGCAGCACATCTCATGACCAGCGGCGCATTTCGCGAATGTATTGACGCCTATGAAGATATCGCCCGCCAGCATCCCGAAGAGCTTGGCGAATGCGAAGGGCAGATTGGCGCCGCCTACTTCTTTCTCGGAGAATACGAGACGGCGATCACGTACTACAAACAGGCCCTGGCAAACGGCGCCGACGCTTCAATGATGCAGGACAACATTGAAGAGGCCGAGGACGCGATCGCGGCGCGCGGCCAATGACACCTGCACACGTGTGATACCTGCACACGTGTGCCACTTCCGCATTAATGGATGCGAAATTCACCATCGATGCGCGAGATCTCGGCTGGGGCAATTAGGCCCCGGTGCGCGACGCGGATTTGATAGAGTTCGCCATCCAGGTTGCCGTGCCAAAAATCGAGAAACTTAATCAACTTCGGAAAGCGCGGATGCTCGTCATAGTCTTGCCAGACGTAGGATTGCAGCAATGCGGGATAGTCCGGCATGCGGTAGAGGATCTCAGCCGTTGTCAGGCTCCAGCCTTTCAACTGATCGACGAATGCGGCGTCGGGTCGCTGTGCTGCCATGCGGATCTCCGTTGCGAGTCAACACCAATCTATGAAAGGTGCGGCCTCGATCACCCGCTCGTCAAGCGCATCGACCCATCACATCTGCTAAATTCTTAAGCAACTCAGCGTGTTAGCAGCAGGCTGAACTAGTGCTAATAGCGCACTGATCCAGATGCGGGCGTGGCTCTACTGCGAGCACGGTCCCAGGCCGCGAGCGAGAAGAGTCTTTGATTGCGCTGTTCGCACGCTCGCAGGCTCGCGGCTCGAGCGCGTCTTTACGTGCGCTACCGCTCGCGACAAGCGCTCGCTACTTGAGCGCGTGTTAGTTGGCGCTGTTCGCACGCTCGCAAGCTCGCGGCTCGAGCGCGTCTTTACGTGCGCTACCGCTCGCGACAAGCGCTCGCTACTTGAGCGCGGGCCAGCCGTCGGGCACCCCAGGCCGCGAACGCGGCCCGGCGCGTTGCGCCGCCCCCGCGGAGGCCCGAGCGAAGCGAGGAATAGCCGTGAGCGAGAAACAGCCAGCGCCGCCCCCACCCCAACGCGGGTGTTCCCGCGTTGGGAATTTCACATGTCGAGATGGCGGATACGCCATCTCGATGGAGGGCCCGGCCGATAGGCCGGAACAGCCCGCGAGCGAAAACAACAGCCCATGAGCGAGAAACACAACACACCCATCATCTCAAGCGCGCACCTGATCCAGCTTATCCCATAGGAAACTGACACCATGGCCAGGCCGGTCCGGGGCGATGGCCTTGCCGTCACGCATTTCAAGCGCGGTCTCAAGGTAGCGGTCTAAGCCGAAACCATGCGTTTCCATGAAACTGCGGTTCGGACAGGCAGCGAGCAAGTGCACGGTCACGTCGTGCGCGCCGTGGGACGTGACCGGCAGATTGTACGCTTCCGCCAAAGCCGCGACTTTCATGAATGGCGTGATGCCGCCGCAGTTCGTCACGTCCGGCTCCGGGTAGGTTACGCCGCCGGCGGCAATCATCTGTTTGAACTCCCACAGGGTGCGGAAGTTCTCACCTGTCGCGATCGGCAAACCGCCGTCGCGCAGAACACGCACATGTCCGTCGACATCATCCGGAATGATCGGCTCTTCAAGCCAGACCAGATCAAACTCGCGAAACGCTCGCGCCCGCCGGATCGCTTCATCGGCCGTCCACTTCATATTGGCGTCGACCATCAGCGGGAACCCATCGCCAAGATGACGGCGCATCGCTGCAATGCGCGCAACGTCCTCACTCATCACGTCGCGACCAGCCTTGGTTTTGATCGCGCGGAACCCTTTTTCCAGGTTCCCGTCGGTTTGGCGCAGGAGATCGTCCACCGAGAGTTCCAGGTCGATGCCGCCGGCATAGCAGGGCACCTCAGGATCATAGCCGCCAAGCAACTGCCAGAGCGGCAGGTTGGCTCGTTTCGCCTTGAGATCCCACAGCGCCATATCGAACGCCGACAACGCCAGAACGGTCGGGCCGCCGCGGCCGCCGTAGTGCAGAGCCCACCAGACCCGCTCCCAGAGTTGAACAATCCGCTCAGCATCTTGGCCCGCAACAACCCCGGGAATTTCCCGACGCATGATGTCGGCGATCGCCCCGCCGTTGTGCCCGGTTGTATAGGTGTAGCCGACGCCGTCCTGGCCGTCCGCATCCGTCACACGGGCCGTGACGACTTCAAAAGCCGTCATGACCCCGTGCGTCGAGTCCGTCAGCGCGACGTCCAGCGGAATACGATAGTGACCGGTTTCGACTGAGCGGATGTGAGCCACAATGCCCCCCTTGGTTCGTTCTCATGAGGTCGACTATGCCACAAAACGCAGTTGCGTCTGCACATCCGAAATCGGATGCCGAACATCCGATTTTCTCTTCTCTGCAATGCAGGCATCACCACATAGTTGTTTCAGCCCCGCGGCCGCCAGATGGCGTACCAATAGCGGGGCTGCGGCCTTCGTGACGTACGCGGTACGTCACAATGCAGGGCTGCGCAGCCTGGTCTGTTTGGGTTCAAGAGAAAGGATCTGAGACCATGGACACCTCGATTTTTCTGGCCAAGCTGATGGGCCCGATCCTGCTTGTGATCGGCTTGACAGTCTTGCTCAATCGGCCCGCGATCGCGGCAGTCGCCGAGGAGTTCATCGACAATCGTGCGCCGTTGTTCCTGGCGGGGCTCCTCACGCTTGTTGCTGGCTTGGCAATTGTCAACGTGCACAACGTCTGGGTTCCGGATTGGCCGGTGATCATCACCGTGTTCGGATGGGCCGCCATCGCCGGCGGCATCATGCGGGTCGGGCTGCCGGAAACAACGCAAACCATCGGCCGAAACGTATTGGCGCACATCACCGTGCTCATGCCGATTGCCGTCGCGATCACGCTCGTAGGCGGTTGGCTCAGCTGGATCGGCTACGCAACCTAACGACGGCAGGCCCGGGTGCGCCCGGGCCTGTCGGATTGTGGACTGTGGATTGCCCGGTGCGCGTCGCAGCCGCGTCCCATTGTGCAAATAGGAACCTCACGCAAGCGGCAATTCCGAGGGCAAGATGCACATGAAGGGAGGGATCAATCGCGCCGCCCGGTTTGTGTCGGCCGTGCTCGCGGTCGCGATGGCTGTTGTTGTTGCAGTCGTCCTGTTTGTCCTTGAGCGCGCAGGGTGGTTCGATCCAGACCCGCCCGCGATCTGGCGGCAGGAGGCCGGCAAGGATGACATTCTGACGATTGATGGTCACGACGTCATCTATTGGGGCAAGCCGGATGCCCGCTATTCGCGCTACGCCACCCGAAGCAAAAAGAAGCCGCGCGGCATTGTGGTCCACTTTACATTTCCAAAACGCCCAAGTGACATTGTGCGATACGGACATCAGCGCGATTACGGGCGCGGTGGCGCCTCGTTCGGCTATCATTTCTATGTCGGCAGCACCGGCCGGATTTATCAGGGCGCTCCGTTAAGCCGCCGCACAAACCATATCAAATTCAGCAAGAACGCGCGGCGCACGGCGACGGCCAAACATCTGTGGTCGGGCAATACGATCGGCATTTCGATGGTCGGCGGCTGCAATCCCATGCTCGCACCGGTACGTGGCAATCCCTATAAATGCAGCCGCGAAACCGTATCGGGTGCGCAATTGAACGCCGGCCTCGCCATTATCCGAAAACTGCGCGAGCAATTCGACATTCCCTGTCGCGAAGTCTACGGCCACGGCGAACTGCAAACCGACCGCTGGACATTCGAAGGCCAGACACTCACGCGACTAGCACGGGCAGACTGCACAAAAGACAAGGCCAAGGACGACAACGAAAGCAGCTGACGCAAGGCTGTTCGCGAGTCTTTAATTGCGCTGTTCGCACGCGAATCTTTCGTTGCGCTACCGCTCGCGACAAGCGCTCGCTACTTGAGCGCGGGCCAGCCGTCAGGCCCCCCAGGCCGCGACTGCGGCCCGGCGCGTTGCGCCGCCCTCGCGGAGGGCCCGAGCGAAGCGAGGAACAGCCCGTGAGCGAAAGCATGCGGGTGTGGGAACACAATCTCGCCACCCAAACGGGTCACCCCGGGCCTTGTGCCCGGGGTCCACGTCTCAGCGAACTCGAACCGTTGAGGGGCCCGATAGCGGTACAGTCCACATGTCCAACTAACATCCGAGCCCGCTGAACTCTGGATCCCGGTGACAAGCACCGGGATGACGCCTGTGGGTGTAGC
>JBCCOV010000028.1:0-34204 GCA_039039985.1 Pseudomonadota bacterium
CAATCGACGGTCATGTCCCTGATCCCAATGCAGCACCGACCGCCGCGCAAAGGCAGGCATGGTCGCT
Source organism: Pseudomonadota bacterium (assembly GCA_039039985.1). GTDB lineage: Bacteria > Pseudomonadota > Alphaproteobacteria > Rhizobiales > Hyphomicrobiaceae > JBCBWG01. The sequence continues at coordinate 68 of JBCCOV010000028.1, forward strand.
GGCCCTCTCCTACATGGGACTATCGCCCGGCGTGCCGATCGCGGGGACGCCCATTGATCGCGTGTTCATCGGATCGTGCACGAACGGCCGGCTTTCGGACTTCGAGGCGGCTGCCGCGATCGTACGCGGACGTCGTGTCGCGCCAGGCGTCACGGCTTGGGCAGTGCCTGGCTCACAAGCTGTCAAGACCGAGGCAGAATCGCACGGGATTGCTGACATTCTCAAATCCGCTGGTATCGAATGGCGTGAGCCGGGTTGTTCCAGTTGCGTCGCCGTGAATGGTGAGGTCGTACCGCCGGGCCAGCGGGCCGTTTCGACGACCAACCGCAACTTTGTCGGCCGCCAGGGCCCGCAGGCGCGGACGCACCTAGCCAGCCCGGAGATTGCGGCAGCGTCTGCGATCACCGGAGTTATAACCGACCCGAGACACCTCGACGATTAATCGCGCGGAGCAGACCTATGGAGCCCTTCTATCGCGTAACCGGTCCGGCGGCTCCGCTGGCTCGGGACAACGTCGATACCGACGTGATCATTCGCATCGAGCGGCTCGCCGAGCTCGACCGTAACGCACTCGGGTCCTATGCTTTCGAAGCTCTTCGCTATCGCGCCGACGGAAGTGAAGATCCTGACTTCATCTTGAATCAGGTTGCATATCGCGACGCCCCAGTTCTGCTGGCCGGCGAAAACTTCGGCTGCGGTTCGTCGCGTGAAGGCGCTGTCTGGGCTCTGGCCGGTTGCGGGATCCGATGTGTCATAGCCAAGAGCTTTGGCGGTATCTTTGCAAACAATTGTTATCAGAACGGTGTTTTGCCGATCGCCTTGAGCGGCGATTGCGTCGATGCGCTCACTGTGCGCACACTGGACAGCGCGGGGGCAGCTTTCACTGTTGACTTGGACGCGAAAACAATTGAGCCGCCCGGCGGTGAGCCCATCACGTTCTCGATTGACGGACTGCGTCGCCGGGCGCTGCTTGCCGGCCTCGATGATCTCGGGCTCACCCTGCAGATCACGGACGCTATCGGATCGTTCCAACAGCGCGACAGGATCGCCCGCCCGTGGATCTGGCAGAGATCTCTGTTACCGAATACCTCCGGCAATAAGCGATGAGACGAACATATGGACTTTAGCCTCAGCGAAGAGCAACGCCTGTTCCAGGATGCGGTTACGAAGTTCGCGTCGGCGGAACTAGCAGCCGACGCACTCCACCGGGCCAATTCAGACGCGTTCCCAACCGATGTGGCGCAACGCATGGCGGAGACCGGGTTGCTCGGCATCACCATTGCGGAAGAGCTTGGCGGATTGGGCGGCACACTTATCGACGCCATTCTCGCGATCCAGGCCGTCGCGAGCGTGTGTCCACGAAGCGCCGATGTGGTTCAGGCAGGCAACTTTGGCGCCATCCGAACCTTTGCGGAGTATGCAACGGCTGATCAGCGCGCCCGCTACTTGCCTAGTCTTTTGGCAGGCAAAGGCCATATGGCCGTTGGCATGACGGAGCCAGAGGCGGGCTCCGCAGTGACGGAACTCAAAACCACGGCGACGGATGACGGCGAGGCCGTCGTCATAAACGGCACGAAGATTTTTGGCACGCACAGCTCCTCGGCTGATGTGTTTCTCATCTATGTTCGGTTCGGGCCAGGTGTCGACGGTATCGGGTCGGTATTGGTGGATCGTGGCGCGCCCGGCTTCGAGATCGGCAATCCGTCCAAGTTCATGAACGGCGAACACTGGTCGCAGCTCTACTTTGACAACTGCCGTGTTCCGAAAAGCCAGGTTCTGCTCGGGCCGGGTGGATTCAAAAAGCAAATCTCCGGCTTCAATGTCGAGCGTCTTGGCAATGCGGCCCGAGCCGTTGCGGTTGGGCGGCATGCATTCCAGGTTGCACGAGACTATGCCCTCACCCGGCAACAATTCGGCAGATTGCTTTGCGAGTTTCAGGGCCTGCAGTGGAAGTTTGCGGAGATGGAACTGAAGCTTGAAGCCGCACAGCTGCTGCTGATGCGTGCTGCAGTCAATGCCGACAATGGATTGCCGTCCGCTCATGACACCGCTCTTGCCAAACTCGCATGCAACGAGGCCGGCTTCTTCGCAGCAAACGAGTCTATGCAGGTGATGGGCGCGCTCGGCTTCAGCGAAGAGAGCATCGTTCAATACTGCGTGCGGCGCACGCGCGGTTGGATGATTGCGGGCGGCTCTGTTGAGATTCTCAAGAACCGGATTGCCGAAGGTGTGTTCAACAGGCGGTTCTCACAACGCGCACCAAGTAGGAAAGGGTGACTATGACGCCGTCGGCTTCGCGCTTGCGAGCGCTGCTGTCCCCGCACCGCGTGGCGTTGATCGGCGCGTCTGATAATGCGCAAAAACTCACCGCGCGGCCGATGAGATTTCTGCAGCAGCATGGCTTTGCCGGCGCGGTGTTTCCCGTCAACCCCATGCGCGAGACCGTTCTGGGGACTCCTGCGTTTCGTTCCGTCGCCGACATCCCCGAGACCATCGACCACGCGTATGTCTTGCTCGACGCTGAGCCCGCAATAGACGCGGTCCGGTCGTGCGCCGCGGCCGGTGTACCGGTTGTCTCCGTGCTGGCGGACGGTTTTGCCGAGGCCGGCCCGGACGGCCTTCGCCGTCAGCAGCAACTTGCGCAGATCGCAAACGACGCCGACATGTTGCTTATCGGCCCAAACTCCATGGGCGTTGTCGGCACCCATGCGGGCTTCACATGTACGGCCAATGCTGCGTTCGCCGCACCATCCCTCGTGCCAGGGCGCTTTGCTGTGCTTTCACAAAGCGGCAGTGTCATCGGTACGTTGTTCTCACGCGGGCAGGCGCGTGATCTCCATTTCTCCGCGCTGATCTCCGTTGGAAACGAGGCGCAGAGCGGCATTGGAGAGATCGGGGAGCTGCTTCTCGATGACCCGGAAACCGATGGCTTTCTGCTCTTCTTAGAGACGATCCGAAATCGCGACGCGATCGCACGCTTCGCGCGACGCGCCTGGGAGCAGGGCAAACCGATTCTCGCCTACATGGTCGGGCGGTCTGATGAAGGCCGCGCCCTGTCCGTGTCGCACACCGGTGCGTTGACGGGAGGCGCGGCGGCCGTCGACAGTTTTCTCAGAAGTGTCGGAATACGGCGCGTTAACATGTTCGAGACGCTGCTTGAGGCCCCTGTAGCGTTGCATGGCAAGTCGGTTAGCGCGCACCGGCCCCGCGCGGCGACGGTTGTCTCAACGACCGGCGGCGGCGGCGCGATGGTGGTCGACCAGATCAGCCTGCGTGGCGTTGAAATTGCGGGCTGCAGCCCAACTGCCCGCACGACGCTTGAAGCGCAAGGCATCTCGTTAGGCCATGGCAAACTGGTAGACGTGACACTGGCCGGCGCGCGCTACGACACAATGAAGGCTGTGCTCTCCACCCTGGCACATGACGCGGCAACCGGTGTTCTGGTCGTCGCAATCGGGTCGTCGGCTCAGTTCAATCCGGATCTCACGGTCGCGCCAATTGTCGATGCCGTTGCGGAGGCAGCCGACGACGCCGCGCCTGTTGTTGCCTTTCCCCTCCCGCACGCGGAGGAGAGTTTGCGCCGGCTGGCAGACCACGGCGTACCGACATTTCGAACGGTTGAAACGTGTGCAGAGACGGTTGCCCTTATGCTTGAGCCCGTAGCTGTCTCAAGTGACGTCGCCTTACCGCTACCCGAGGCCACAGTTGCCGCCATTGATCGCTCGCCACCAACCGTCCTCAACGAGGTCCAGTCCGGCGTGATCTTTGCAACGCTGGGCGTACCCTTTCCGGATCAGATCGTGGTCGGACTTGGCGACGACTTACCCAAGCCGCTGCCAATTGCCTGTCCCGTTGTTGCAAAACTGATTGCTCGGGACCTACCGCACAAATCCGACGTCGGCGCAGTTCAGATCGGAATCCCTGACGACGATTCTCTAAAAGCGGCGATGTATGAAATGGTCGACTCTGTGACTCGGCTTGCGCCGGACTCGTCACCATCAGACATGCTCGTCCAGGAAAAGTGTCTAGGCCTGGGTGAGGCTCTGATTGGCCTGACGCGTGACCCACTTTCGGGGCCAATGGTGACCGTCGGGATGGGCGGAACGTTAGCTGAGATCTACCAGGACGTCAGCTTGCGGCCAGCACCGGTCACCATCGAAACGGCCCGCGAGATGATTGCCGAGGTCAAGGGATTTGCCGCCTTTCGCGGATACAGGGGCAAACCGAAAGGCGATCTCGAAGCGCTGGCTGAAGCGGTCGAGGCCATATCCCGATTAGCTTTACACCCGCGTATTACAGAAGCTGAAATCAACCCGGTTATCGTGAAAGCAGATGGCGATGGCGTCGTCGCAGTGGACAGTCTGGTGCGCCTGAGCTGAGGCCATCGACGTTTTGCGTCACAAGCATCCAAGTCGGCTCGTTTGTTGAAGTCCTGCGCGAAATTATGACGCCTACAGATAATATCAATGAGTCCGAAACGTCTATGATCGGTGTAGCACTCGGAACTGTGCGCACCACTGAATCTACTGCGAATGACCGCACCTAATTCATGATTAATTCATTTCTATCACGTTACAATTATTCCAATATCGCATTGGAATTAAAACGGCTCAGATAATCAACTCCAGGATTGGGAACGTTTCCCAAGTCGGTCCGTCATGGCCTTCGCAACCACATTACAGCGGCGCGCGCGACCAGCGTTTCAGTCGCTCAAAAAGGCGCTCTCCGAGGTCCGCCGCGAGCTGTTCGACAGCTATCACCCGGAACGGCACTATATGCGGGGCCCCGGGCCTAAGTGTCGGGAAAAAGAGCGCGGCACCCAGTCCATGACGCGCGTGCCGACCGCTTAGACAGATCTCACACCCAAAAGATGTTACCGGGCGTATCGACCGACGCGATCATTTCCGCCGTAGGCGGACCCACTTCGCCGGCCCAGGCCCCTACCCGTGATGGCCCACAGCGGCCGTGACTGCGCCGAGCTGGAGCACCGCAAGAATCGCGGCCGCGCCAGCCCATCTCCGAACGATCTTGGCGACTGGCATCATCAAGTTCGGCCATCGTGCATTGGATTTTCTCGGTCCCGGCCGCGAGATGGCTGGTCGTCTGCTCAACTCAGTCGGACGACTGCGTCGCAGATGCGAAGGCTATGACGGCATCCAGGAACTGTTGGCGACCTTGACCAGGTTCGAGGTGAACGTAATGCGACGCATCCGGAAGTTCCCGAACAGTTACGGAGCGGGCGCGTTTGAGGTCGCGTTGCAGTGTCTCGACGTCAACCGGGCGGGACCAGAAGTCCTTCTCGGATCTTAGGATCAAGACGTGAGACCTGATCGTACCGGCGTCGTATAGCGGTGCTCCGTGGACCGCACGCAGCGTGTCTGCAATTGGCCCCGACGGGTGGCGAAAGCTCGATGGCGTTCGCGACTTGGCCGAAGGATCGCCGGCCATTGCGATCTCGACATATCGCCTGACGAACGCGTCTGAGATGGCATCCGAATTCGTCCAACGCCCAACCAAGCTCTCGGCCGTTGACAGGCGATATCGACCAAACTTCGTGAAGTTGAAGGTCGCGGGCGAGCCAGGCCGGGCGAACAGCTTGGTTAGCCGCCACGGTCCATTGCCGCCATACACGCTGTTGTAGAACACAAGCCTGTCGATTGATCCGGGATGAGCAGCCTCGGTTGCCGCCAGCCAATGCGAGCCCGTCGCCCATCCCATCGCGGCAACGGACTCGCCCGGGTGTCTGCGGCGGACCTCGCGAATGACGGCTTGAATGTCACGGACGGCGACAGCAGTCGGAACGGCAGGCGACCCACGAAAGCGGTCACCGGACATGGACTTCGGGAAGCTGGATCGACCGTATCCACGCACGTCTGCAAGGTAAACTGAATAACCTGCCGTTGCGAGGTCTGCAGCGAGCGAATACCCTGGAACATCGACATCAAACGACGCCAGCGCTCCAACCCGCGCGCCGTGAATCAAGATCAACGATCCACGCGACCGCTGAGCCTCCATGCGGACTTGGCGAACGAAAAGCTCAATTCCTGGTTCAGAGACGAGGCGAAAATCACTTCGCTGAACATCCGCGGCGGTTGGGACGCTCATTCCGCAACCGAATGCTGCGGCGACCATCAGCATCTTGCCTAACATCGCTGACTCCTTTGATCACTCCGATGTGGCAGACTTGGCGTTCAGGTCGATTTTCTTCAAATATATTTTCCAGCTCTATTGATATGAATTGCGTATCAGCTTGAGATGACATCATGACGTCCTCGATCCTCGACCATCGCCTCCTCCGGCAGTTCATCGCTGTTGCGGAAACCGGCTCCGTGCGTGCGGGTGCACAGAAACTCAACATCTCCCAGCCACCGCTCACACAGGCGATCAAGCGCTTGGAAGACGGGCTAGGCGTGGCCTTGTTCGAACGCCAGCCCAAGGGCATGGCCCTGACGCCCGCGGGAACCGCATTGGCAGTTGAAGCGCGCGAACTGTTGTTACGCATTGAGCGCGCTGAACATCGCGTCCGGGAGGCGGCATATCCGGGCGCACCGCTTCGCATCGGCTTTGTCAGCGCAGCATTGAATGGTGCCCTGACCCACTGCCTTCGTAAGCTCAGGGAGCGAGGCTACGTCCGTCCTGAACTGCAAGAGCTAACGACACCTGCACAGCTCGATGCGCTCGCATCCGGGCAGATTGATCTCGGTCTGCTGCATCCTCCGATTGCAACGCAAGACTTGACGACGCTTTCGCTTGGCCGAGATCCCTTCGTCGCCGCGGTGCCAAGCGACTGGGATCTGGCGCGACGTAAGACGTTAAAGTTTCAAGACATAGCCGACAGGCCGCTCGTTCTATTTCCGCAGTCACAAGGGCCATCTCTCATGAGTGCGATTGAGCGCATTGCATTTGAAGTTGGACAAACGCTCGATGTCGTCGCTCATGCACCGCGCGTACATAGCCAGCTTGCGATTGTTGCCAGCGGCATCGGCATCGGATTGGTGACCGAGTCAACATCGCGTTCGCTGCAGTACTCAAGCGTGACTTGGGTCCCAATATCAGACACGCGCAGCCGCTTGTTTCTCGAGCTCCTGTGCGTTGGGGGCCCGGATGTTATCGCGGCTGTCCGTTGACATGCAGCGGACTGGGTGATCGCCTTCGGATAGCGAAGGCCATACTGCTGCCGTCTTGGCAGTGCGTCTCCATTGCTGACTGAAAGCTGCCTTTGAGTCAGAGCTTTCGCCGCAACGGAGATGTGACGTGGCACGTCAGAGCCGATCGGACAATCGCGATCTTGAAGCGCTTATGGGAGACGTGGCCGAGTACGGCGTACGCAGCGCCGATGACTTAGCGCGACGGGAACGGATGGCCGACGAAAACAGGCGGAGAGGTGGAAGACTGAGCGCGTTCGGTGCAGGCGTGGCCACGCTGGTTTCCGTCTTTGCCCTCGTTTTTTCCGGCTTCAGCTTTTACGAAACGGTACTGAAGAGCGCGGAACTTCGATTTTATCAGCCGCCGCTAATCTATATGTATCGGCAGAGCTTTCGAGATGTGTTTGCTATTCCCGTAACGATCTCAAACGATGGCGCACAGCGCGGGACCGTCATGTCATTCGACCTGACAATCGTGAACTTGAAAACCAACGAATCTAAAACCTTTCAGAACCTGCATTTCGGCAGCTCGCCGAAGGGCGCGCTACGACTGTTTACGCCGATCACGGTCTCGGGTCGCAGTTCTTTTTCCGACGTCGTCTTATTTCATGCATTGAAAACCGGATCGTTTGTTGAGACGACGGGCGGCGTTGCGTTGCCACTTCGGCTTACGCTGAAGATGAACATCGACACCAGCGGTGATTGGTTTGCACCCCGACAACCTGAGCCGATCAGTTTCGACATGACAGCGTCATTTATTGCGGGCATGCGGGCTATGGAAGGCGGTCAGCCGACGCAACTTCACGATGCGCGTTGGGCGAACGAGCGCAAGCGTACACAGCAATAGCCGAAGCGCCTGCTTGGCGGTTGCTGCCTCCGGGCCATACGGCCATGCCTCATGTGGCAGGCGTGTTAGCTGCACACAGCCCTTTATCATCGCGCAACACACAACGCGATGTGATCCAGTCGGTCACGTCTTTGGGTCGGGCATTCCCGTCCCTGTTGAAGAAGGCCATGATAGCGGCGCAATGCCTAGCTCACAAAGATATGAACATCAGTCCCAGCCGCGTCCGCTGCCGGATCACGTACACGTCTTGCGCGTAACTTGCAGTCACCGTTGACAGTGAGTGCCCTGCAGCAATCTTCTGTTGCGAGCCGGCAGTATAGGCTCGTCGAAGCAGCCCTAACCTTCTCCGGATGAAACAGCCGAATGACTGCTGCAGGTGTCAAGAGCTTCAACCTCAGATTGCCATCTCAAAGAGCAATCTTATCAGCGATAAGAGGGTAACATCTGGCGCCAAATTTGACATCGACTTAAATTTCTATGCTGTGCAGACATCGAATTAATTACATATTGTTTGCATAATTCGCGGATTTAATCAGTAGATCACATTGGTTGCTGACACGAACGCTCCTCATGATCGAACAGATCGGAATGACTGAGTTGCGTGGTCATTGGTCAAACAATTCAAATGCATCGGTAGGAGAAGGGAAACGTCGGCCAAATCGCGACATCAAATCGGCGGCTCGCTCTCACAGCGACGACGGCGGATCTTATGGCAGCAACAATTCACGCAATTGTAAAGTCGCGGTTCGCCGCGTCCGGAGGCGACGAGGACAAGCTCATCCGGTGCACGTTGAAACACAAGTCATAGGTGCGGTCATAAATTTTCCGAGGCGGTGTCGGTGAAGCGTAACAGTGCACAGAAATGATTGATCGTCAGATGTTTATCGAGCGTCAGGAGCTTGCGATCAGGCACACGAGCGCTTCATCACAAGCTCGCAAACCGATCACGCAAAGGGCCTGCTGGGCCGCTGCTGAATATGCGCGCATGGCGGTCGCTTGGCAGGCCTGGCAGCCGCTATATGCCTTGCGCAACTCGTGCGTTGGCGGTTCTCTTGTTATCGCAGCTTCAGGCCCGTCAATGTGTGACCTTCCACTAGACAGAATATTCTCAGCTGATGTCGACCTGATGACCGTGAATAACAGCGTTCGGTTATTCCCTGACCGACGCATTGCGTTTCACACCGTTTCAGACCGCTTGTGCTACGGAAGTTTCGCAGAACGTATTGAGACAGGCGACTATGGAACTTGTTTCTACAGGGATCAGATCGGACAGCTTCCGGAATGGGAACTCCACGGCCGGCCGGAACGAACGGTTTTCGTGCCGTCCAGGCGAGGTGGCATTCTTAAGCGCGGTGTGCAAACCCATGCGCATTTTGGCATCGGCAATGACTCAAGCGTGGTCGTGTTTTCGGCCCAGCTCGCATTCCACCTCGGCTTTGACGCCGTTGCGATCATCGGATGCGACCTGAACTATGAAGGCAGCAAAGTCTATGCTTACGAAACGGACCAGCGAGATGTTGTGCACGGACGAAACGATGAGATTCAAAAGCGGCGCCATGCAATGCACAAGGCAAACGCCGAGTTCGCACTCTTGAGGCCAGTCTTCGAGCGTCACGGTCGGCAACTGATCAACGCGACGTCTGGTGGAAACCTTGATGCGCTGCCGCGGCTCCCACTTGCTCAATTCTTGGAAACAAGAACACCGTGTTCTCAATGATGAGCTATGGCGCTGAGCAACTGGCGTTCTTTCGATTGGCGATCTGCCGGTCTTGGCTATGCCAGGTAGCTACCCCCGTTCGCGTGCAGTACCGCGCCCGTCACAAACCGCGCGGCACCTGATGCCAAAAAGACAACAACGTCTGCGATATCTTCGGGCTGTGCGATCTGGCCCAGTGGAATCTGTGCCCCGGCTTCGCACAGTTCCGTCTCTCCGAATTCGACGCGTGGTTGCGCCGTATCGGTCAGGCCCGGTGCAACCGCATTGACCCGAATTTTGTATGGTGCAAGAGCCAAGGCTGCCGCACGCGTCAAGCCGACCACACCCGTCTTACTTGCTGCGTAGTGGACACCCAATGGATGGCCGCGCATCGCGGACGATGATACGTTTACGATGGCACCTTGCACCTGCTCTGACACCATGTGGCGCGCCGCAGCCTGCGCCATCAGGAACGTGCCCTTCAAGTTCACACCGAGCACATGATCCCACTGCGTCTCATCCAGCTCGAGAAATTCCGAACGCGGGAAAACACCTGCGTTGTTGACGAGCGTTGTGATTGGTCCCAGCTGATCGGCTGCCTCGTCAATCATGCGCCTGGCGTCCCGGGCTACTGCCACGTCTCCATGAACTGTGATGGCTTTACGCCCACTCGCAACGATATCCGCAACCAGCGCTTGCGCTGCATGCTCATCGTCGAACCAGTTGATTGCAACATCTGCGCCGGCTTGCGCCAGGGCTCTGGCCGTCGCCATTCCGATCCCTTGCTGAGCCCCGGTCACGAGAGCGCACCCGCCGATTAACCGACTGGTTGGCAATGTCATTTGACGTTTCCCGACTTGCAGTTATGGCACTCGATCAGTCGTCACTTCAGCACTGCCTCGTCGATGATCGCCTGAGGAACGTCGTACGCCGTCAGTGAATCCCAATGCGTGTGAATATCGTCTTGAAAGAGCTTCTTTGTGATCGAAGACACAAGCTTCGGTACGCAAGTCGTCATAGCATTAATCGATGAGCCCGACGGTCCAAAGCTCATCGTCGATGCGATTGAAAAAACATGTATCTTATCGATCCACGGCGTCTGGTCAGTGACTTTCTCCGCCAACGTGAAATCGGAACTGAGGTAAGGGTACCGCGCGAGCCGCTCGTTTCGCTCCTCTGGCGGCGGCAAATAGCAGTCACCCCAGGTCGCAATGTTATGCGCAAACACGGACAGCTCCGGTCGGGCTGCAAAGTCCATTTCGATGCCCGTTCCTGCGATCACGAAGTCGACCTCGAACGTACCCCTGGGCGTCGATAGTGCGACCCTGCTGTTTGTCGTCGCATTGGCTGTACACGGGGCACCTGCTACGATGCGAAAGTTGTTGTGGCGTGCGCAACGGTCATAAGTTTGCTGTGGGAAGCCTTCGCGCAAACTCATAATACGCTGCATGAAGCGCCACCGCCAAACATCGTCCAAGTCACCGAGATGATTGAGAAATCCGCGGAAAGTTAGCCATCGATAAGGTTGAATGACTTGCGGCCGGTCGCGTCGACAAAAGAGCGCAACCTCCTTCGCACCGTGCTCGAGCGCGCATGCAGCGTTGTCGAACGCCGAGGCGCCTGCACCGATGATTGCAACCCTCCGGCCCTTCAGTGCACCAAAATTGATCTCATCGGCCGTATGCGCGCGCAGCTCTTCCGGCAGCGCTGCAATGTCCGGCGGCAGCCACCAACACCCCATGCCGTCTTGGCCAGTGGCCAAAACCACTCTGCGGGCGTACCGCTCAACACTCAGACCATCCGCATCAGACATCTCGACGACTAAGAACCCATCGCGGTGATCAATACGTTGCACATCTGTGCCGTTGCAGACTGGAATGTCGATCGTGTCGCGCACCCACAAGAGATAGTCTGCCCAATCCTGCCGAGCGATCAAACCAAGTTGCTGCCAGTTTTCACGACCATATTTGGCCGTATGCCACGCCTCGTACGTCAGACTAGGAAGATCAAGATCGGGGCCTGTAAAGTCTTTGGGGCTTCTGAGCGTATCCATGCGCGCGTAGGTGTTCCATGGCCCCTCCAAACCGCGCGCTGCGCGATCGACAACCAAGATGTTGTCGACACGCGCTCGCTTTAGGCCAAACGCCGTTGCGATGCCCGATTGGCCAGCTCCGACGACGAGCACGTCAAGCACATCGCTGCCGTCTGGCGCCGTCTTCGCCGTGAGCCACCGCATGCGCGGATGGGCGATCGTTGTTAGGTCCGTCTGGACCTGACGTTGGAGTTCAAGAAGCGCTGCACTCATCGAATACGTGCCTTCTTGCATTTCATGTGAGACTTCGAACGAAGTGGGGCATAGACGAGATCGCATTGGCCGTCATACGGTGGTGATCGCAACCTACATATAGTCGCATGGTCGCGGAGATTGGTTGGGACTCAAAGCCTCTTGATTAGGCACCGCGGCGACTTCACAAGCGTCCGAACGAGAATGGTTCGCCCCTATTACATGCCGGAAACGTCGAGCAATTGACCGGAATTGCAAGCGTTTGCAGTTCACAGCTCCAGCTTGTTCCCCTCAGCTCATCTCTCTTTGCCGCCCCGCGTTCGCCGGAGGATGTCAGATCAGGCCTTCGGATCCAAGGCTTGGCGGAATACCTCGACGAGCGCTGCCGAGCTAACACCAAAAACCAATAGGCCATGCGCAGCGCAGAGACCAGCAAGCTGGCGCCATCGGTCCGGCAGAAGAACATCGCCAAAGCCGAGCGTCGTGAACGCGACCGCGGAGAAATACACCGACGTATCCCAGTCGGAGAAGACGCCGACCATGCCGAACGTGACGGCCCAAGCACCAATCGCCGTGGCGTGTACGACCATAAGCCAGAGCGCCATCGCGCCGACGACCAACGAAACTCGTAAGATCGAGACGTGATCACTTGCGTTGCGTTTCAGCCGCCGCAGGCGTGCGAACGCGACTGCGACCAATGCGGCCTGCACAACTACGCAAGCGAAGATCACCGCCGCCCCGACCAGGAGCTGAGAAAGCGTGTTCAACATGTGCTGCGATTTCCGTTGCTGTCTTTGGAACCTGTAAACCGGTTCAGATTGACGCCGATCGCGCATTCGACAAGCGCCAACCTGCCACGCCATTTGCGATGACGTAACTCGGTTTCATGTTGCGCGCCCGCCAGACGCTGCAAGCTCTAACGAGTCCACGGCGACCGGCTGCGCGTTGGACTTCAGCACGGAACAACCCAGCGTTAGCGCGTGGCCGTTCCGTCCGGCGCAATCTGAGCAAGTTCAAGGATGAGCTTACGACGTACGGCCTCGGCGAACCGGCTTGGGCTATCAACGGTCACAACGAAGCTGCCAGGACCACCAATAATCTGCGTTGCGAACGCTCTCTCAAGGTCGTAGTCGACCGGCCGGCCGCTGCAGGCGCGGCGACGGCACAGGATGGCCAGACCATTTATGATGGACCCGGCATCCAAGGCCGCCTTCCGTGCCTCGGATATTGGAATCCCACTCCAGTTGTTGGCACTGTCGCCTGAGAAATCGATGACCTTTCGATGGCCCTCAAACGCATTGGTTTGGATCTGTCGCTGCGCCTCTGCGATCGCTGCGCCAATCGCGTTACGTCCAAACGCGAGCCGTTTCGTCGCCAGGAGTTTGCTTGCGAACGCTTGAGCCGACGACAGATCTTGCACGATCATCCAAGGTACAACGGTCTTCTGGTTGTCCGCATCGCCCCACTCGATAAACGTGATTGCGATGCGCCCATAGGCGCCCTTTGATATGGCCGACAAGACATCCCGATGGGTTATTGCTTGCGCGTAGCCATTCCTTTGGAACTGAATCTCGGCATTGTCGATTGACCCCGATGCATCGGCCAGCAGGACAAGCTCAACGTCGACATTCAGGCGTTGCTGAGCCGCCGACGGACGTGCTCCAAAGATGAGGATGGCAAGTAGAACAACAAGCCATCGAACCACGCGAAAACGATCTAGCATCTGGCACTTCTCCGTCGCAACTAATCCGGCGTTCCGCATCGCCAGCATAACCCCAAGTCGATCAAAGACTCCAGTTCGATCGCGCCAGTTCGATCGCACATGACGTCAGCATGGCAGCGTCTACCTACCGTTCACACACCTGCAACTTTCCCGCCTGAAGATCCTTGTGGTTTGTCATGCCAAGCTAGGCATGCGTCCGTCAGGAGTTGTTCATACCTGCCGGACGATTATCCGTGAGATAGGGATAATCCTGCCTACGGATGAGGCGGTTCGCAGGCCGCTTATGCAGTTGTTGATCGGTAGCATACGCGACAGCTGACATTGCCTAAGCAATCGGCATTATTGCCAAGTGCTCGGGATTGAGACCTGTGAGACGTACGCCCCGGTTTTTGGTTGACTTTTTTATGACACCATGGGAGGCACGCGCTCAGTGCGGCACTATGCGTGCAGCGGCGGTTTCGCCGCCGTGAAGTGTGGCGATCATTTCGGGATAGGCCGCCGTGCACAGCATTTTAACCATTTCGCTAATCTAAGCCATGCGCGCGTGTCGATGGACAAACCGCTCTGGCGGTTACGATACGGCGTGGCGCAACCTATCGCGGTTTCGACATCCAACCTTGAAAGAACTATTCGTGAGAGACTTCAAATCGCTCGGCCTCGGCGAGCCTTTGCTGAACGCGCTGAACGACGCGGACTATGCGGGCCCGACGCCCATACAGCAGCAAGCGATTCCACCGATCGTCGGGCGTTGCGACGTGCTGGGGATTGCCCAGACCGGTACGGGCAAAACGGCAGCGTTCGCGCTACCGGTCCTCCAGCGCCTTCATGATAAGCGCCGCGCTACGCCACGCAATGGATGCCGCGCGCTGGTGCTCGCGCCGACGCGGGAACTGGCTCTGCAGATCGCAGAAAGTTTCCGGGGCTACGGCCGCCATCTCGATTTCAAGGTCGCAACGGTGTTTGGCGGTGTCTCGCCGCGTCCTCAGCGCAAAGCGCTCGCTGCCGGAATTGACGTTTTGGTCGCAACGCCGGGCCGTCTGCTCGACCACCTGACGTCTGGCACAGCGGACCTTGCGCACACCGAGATCCTGGTGCTTGACGAGGCAGATCAAATGCTGGACCTCGGCTTTCTGCCGCCTCTACGACGCATCGTCGCCAAACTGCCGAAGCAGCGCCAGACGCTTCTGTTCTCGGCAACAATGCCAACGGCCGTGGACAAATTGGCGGCTGCATTTCTCAACGAGCCCAATCGGATTTCGGTGGCCCCCGTCGGCACCACCGCCGACCGGGTGAACCAACGCGTTATTCACGTCGGTCGTGCGCAAAAACGAGCTGTGCTTGCGCGCCTTGTTGCGGAGAATGAGCGACCGCGGACGCTGGTGTTCACGCGAACAAAGCGGGGCGCCGATCGGGTTGCAAACCATCTTGAGGGACAAGGCGTTCGCGTTGCGGCGATCCACGGCAATAAGAGTCAGTCGCAGCGCGAGCGAGTCCTTCGGTCGTTTCGCAAAGCGCGGATCGATGTTCTGGTCGCAACGGACATTGCCGCACGCGGCATCGATATCGCGGCGGTCGAACACGTGATTAACTTCGATCTTCCGGACGTGCCCGAAGCCTATGTTCATCGGATTGGGCGAACGGCGCGTGCCGGCGCATCAGGCCAAGCAACCTCGTTGTGCGATGAGTCAGAGCGCAAACAACTCCGGGCGATCGAAGCGCTGACGCGTCAGAAGATCAAGGTCGAGTTTCATAAGCCGGAGGGCGCGCCGCCCCCTCCGAGAACGACCAACGAGGCCGAAAGAGACGCGGCATCAGGCCCACGTCGACGGAAGCGACGGTCCACCAGCCCGTCGCCGCCTTCCCCGGAGCGTCGGAATGCGCAGGACCCCGGGCGTGAGACGCTGGCACGGAAGACATCCCGACAAAAGCTAACCGACCACCGCCGTAGTCGCCGGTCAGGGCGCCCCAAACCCGCCGGTACACAGCGACGGCGTGCAACAGCATAAGTGCCACCACCGTCGACTGGGTCGGCATTTTATCCAGCAACGTGGAGAGACGAGCCATGGCCACACACAAGTTCAAGGTCGGGCAGACTGTCCTCTACGCCCCGAGCCAAATGGAACGCCAGGCCGGCCGGATCGACTGCAAGATTGTCGAACTGCTCCCGGCCGAAACTCACGGCGAACCACAATACCGCATCAAGTGTCGCGTTGATGTTTTTGACCGCACCGCCATGGAAAGCCAGCTCACAAAGCTGGCTTAGGTCCGCACGGTGCCGGATTATCTCTGCCTAAGCTGGACATGATCCAGCACCACGCGGCAGTTTTTGGCCCGCTCTTTCCGTTATGAGCGCGGGATTACGATGTTTGACGTGGCACAGCGGACGGTACAAAGGCATGACGCAGGCAGGATCGCAGGGATACGACCTCAGAACACTCAGCCGTACCAAGCGGAACGATCAAAAAGCCGTGCGCCAGCCCTTCAAAGTCTGGCGGAAGACTATGAGGACGATTTCGTCTACGACTATGTTGAGCCCGGTCCTGGTGAGACGTTCGACTTCGGCATCAATTACAAGGCATGCGGCTTCTGCAAGTTTACAGCAAAACACGGCGACCAGGACATCCCGCCGGCCATTTGCGGGCTCGACTTCGTGGCCTATGCGACGCGCCGCATCCGCCTGGAACGCACACAAACGCTGGCTGGTGGCGCCAGCCATTGCAACTTCCGTTTTTCGTCACTGGACCCGAAATAGCCTGAGTGCCGCCTCCAAGACAACGCCACGACACGAAGTCGGACGAGTCCAAGTGGCCCGAGCCAAACGCGACGTACGGCGTGATTTGGAAATGAGTTGCTCAAGGCAGCTGTTCTACAATGTCGGGAAGCGCATCGAAGCGCTCAAAAACCGTCTCGGCTCCAGTGGCCAACAGCTTGCGACCGTGATCCGCGCCGCAATGTGATCCGCCGGCGAAGCCGACCACGCGCATGTTTGCGGCTTTCGCCGCTGTCACGCCGGCGACGCTATCTTCGACGACGACACAGTATTCCGATGCGACTCCAAACTGTGCTGCCGAGAACAGAAATATGTCGGGCGCGGGTTTACCCCGTTTCACTTGCGATGCCGAATACACGTGAGGTTCGAAAAGTTGCAGCAAACCGGTCTCGGACAAACCAAGGCGAAGCTTCGGCGGCTCGCTGCTCGACGCGACGCAGTACGGCACCGTCAAGCGAGCAAGCGTGTCGTGAACACCGGGCACGGCTTGGAGCTCCGTCCGGTACTGATCACGGACGGATTGCGCTACCCGCACCTGGAAGTCCTGCGGCAACTTTCGACCGAACTCGGCTTCGATCGCGGCATACATGTCCTTGTGCGGAACGCCGGAAAAGCGCCGAACCACGTCGTCCCGCGACATTGGAAATCCGGCTTTCGTGAGCGCTGCCGCATCTGCCCCGCAGGAAATCAACTCACTGTCGATGAGCACGCCGTCGCAGTCGAAGATGATCAAATCTGGTGTCATGCGACGATGATATCGGCGCATTTTTGATTTGCTAAGTCACGTTCAATTTCACTCCATTGCGCGTCGTAGGCACAGGTGAACTGCCCGGCCGACGTGACCGCGTGCGGTCGCGCAGAGCCGCGGCCAGCCGTGGAACAAGTGTAGGTGCCGACCGTGGAGTTAGTCATCATGTTGTGGGCGCTGTCGTACGTGAACGATTGCGACTGCGTCGGATCGCCGGCGTTGGTGGCCGTAGCAGGCGGTCGAGGTCAGTTGCGATGACGACACTTTGGCAGACCGGATCGTACGTTGCCGTCGTCATGTGGCGGGTGTCAGCCGCCTACTTGCAACGGCCTCTACGTTGGCTGTCGCGATACGTGTCGCTACGTAAGATCATAGAGAATTGTGCTGACCGTGCCGCGCATGCCGGCAATGGCAAACTGCGCGGCGTAATTGACTCAATAGAGATGATGGCGGTGATTAATCCAAGCCGTCTCTGGTGCTGCAATCGATCCAATATTTGAAAACAGGCGCGCGTCCGAATCGAGATGCTCGGCGCACCGTGACGCAGGATCCCGTTACTCAGTTTGCCATCATCTGATCTATCTTCCTCTTCGCCTTATGAAGTGCATCTTCGATCCGCGATTTTGTTTCTGGAAATCGTGTCGAAGGCACTGGAACCGAGATGGCAACATGGTCGCCGTTATCTTCGAGGAAGGCAAAGCCAATCGCCGAGATGCCGGCCGTATGTTCGTCGAGATCGTAAGCCAGTTCCTTGTCGCGTACGGTGCTCAACACTTCGAGCATGTTCTCGATACTGCCCGGCGTACTTGAGCGCTTCCACTCGTTCTCGATCAGCTTGCGTGCGCGCGCTTCAGACATGAGTGCGAGGCAGGTGCGCCCGTTTGCCGTTGTCGTCAGAGGAAAAACCTCGCCAACGAACGAGACGGTGCGCAGACGATGGCTCCCAGGGACCTGGTCGAGAAACAACAGGCCGGTGCTGCGCAAAACCGCAAGGTCGGCTGTCTCACCTGTCTCTTGCGCCAGTTCCGTTAGAACCGACCGGCAACGTTCTGCAATGTCATAGCGCGCTGTATCCGCCATTATCCCGATCTCGGGACCCAATCGCAAACCCGTTCGATTCGGCTCGCTTGTCACGGGACGCTCGGTCGCCAATGCCCCACCGCAATGGGCCGCTGCTGCCCCACCTTGCCGACGAGCACAAAGAGTGGTCCGGCGGTCGCACATGGGACGAAGATCACCCCGAGTGGGAACCGGTTCACAACAAGCTCTTCAGCAACGGCATTCTCGATGAATAACACCTGACGCAAAAAAACGGGCGCTGCTTGAACCGGGAGGAAGGCATGACAAACCGCAGATCGACGTTTTCTCGCCGCCAGTTTCTAGCCTAGAGCACAGGGGGCATTCTGGCCGCGCCTGCCATTCTGCGCAGTACGCAAGCTTACGCCACCAATCCTGTTTTGAAGATCGGTCACGTCAGTCCGCGCACCGGCCCGCTGGCCGGATTTGCCGAAGCGGACAGCCATGTTCTCCAGTCAATCCAGCAGGCATTTGCCGCCGGAATTGAAAACAACGGCAAGCGCTGGACCGTTGAGATCATCTCCAAGGACAACCAATCGAATCCCAATCGTGCGGCTGAGGTTGCATCAGAACTGTTGCTGCGAGACGAAGTGAACATCATCGTCGCAGCATCCACACCGGACACGACAAATCCTGTTGCCGATCAGGCCGAAGTCAATGAGGTGCCCTGCATCACAACGGATTGCCCCTGGCAGCCTTACTTTTTCGGACGCAACGGAAAACCCGATACCGGATTCCAATACACCTATCATTTCTTTTGGGGGCTCGAGGACGTCATCGCGGCATTCCTTGACATGTGGGACACGAGCGGCGCCGGGAAGACGGTCGCCGGCCTGTTCCCGAACGATACCGACGGCAACGCCTGGGGACACAAAGAACGCGGCCTGCCCAAGCCGTTGGACGCCGCCGGCTACAAACTCACGGATCCAGGCCGCTACCAGCCACTCACAGATGACTTCTCCAACCAGATCCAAGCCTTCAAGGACGCCGGCTGCGAAATTGTGACTGGCAACATGATCCCACCGGATTTCGCAACGTTTTGGTCCCAGGCCGCGCAACAGGGCTTCAAGCCGAAGGTCGTAACGACCGGCAAGGCGCCTTTGTTCCCGTCGGTGATCAACTCGCGCGGTGTTTGGGGCTTCGTGCGCGAACGAACTGATGTCCACCTGTTTCCACTGGCCTACCGCGTCCGACGCGCAGACGCAGCGAAAGAGCCGTAGCTCTTGGTGCGTTTTGTTGGCACCAGCGCCATTCCGCGTCGGCTTATGTCAAACTGTCGAACGTAAGCTGGCACAACCATCGACCGCCTGTCACTCAGCGACCTTTGCCAAGCGTCCCACCTACGGCCGAAATCAGGGAATTCGACCCCCAAAAACCACCTTGCCATTCAAGGCTTTGCAGCAAATCCAGATTGGAGAGAGCGATCTGGCGGGCCTGAACGGACCAAGTTCGAACTCGCTGGCTGACGAGCTGAAGGGTTGGATTGCTTTGCTCTTGCAGATGCGCCCCGCGTCTACCCGGCTGTTGCTTTCTTCTCAGGCCTCATGAGGACGGGCCATCGTTCAAGAGCAGGCGCGCACGAACGCCGAGAAATCCTCCAGATCGTCGAGAGCCCATGCGAGCTGAGCGATTCTCTCTGCTCGCTCCTTCCCGACAACGGGCTCGGTATTGGCCCGGAACTTGGCTTCGAGTTTCGCATCCGACATAGGATTGGCAGCTGTCCCAGATGCATGGGGAATATGGACCGTGTGGCGCGTGCCGCTTGCAAGAACGAGCGTTGCCTCGGCTTGATCACGCCGGAAGCCGTCTTCGGTTGTGACGTGGATTCGGCGTCGCAATGCCCGAACATCTTCTGCAGTCGCACGCGCGTCTGAGTATTGTGCAATCCCCGCGTCACCGTCTAAATAGCCGACGGCAGCGGAGTGTTTGAGACTGAACTTGGATTTCAAACCGGTTTCCGGCTCCTCTACACCTGTGATACGCACGGCAGCTTCGTTCACTTTCGCTTCGAAAGCTTCGATTTGGTCTAGGGCAACCGCGTGCGTTGCGGCCAAGCTCACCATGGCATCGATCAGTGGGTGTTGTACGATCCCGCAGGCATATGGCTTGTAGCCGTTACTGCCGAGTTCCCAGCGTTCGCCAAGCGCGGTCGTTAGGGCTTCGGGATTGGCCTCGGTGCTATAGATCCGCGCAAACCCCTTGCGACCCTCAAATATCTCAAGTGAGCTGTCGAAGCCTTGAGCAGCCAGAAGCGCCGCTAGCAAGCCGTTTGATGCGGCCTTGCCGGAATGGAAAGACTTGCACATCGTCCCTCGGTTTTGTTGCATGCCTGCGGCCTGGGTCGTCGCGATACCGCTGCAGTGTGTCATCTGCTGAGCGGACAGTCCAAGCGCTCGACCCGCTGCGATCGCGGCGCCGATCGTTCCGAGCGTTCCAGTCAGATGCCACCCCCCGTCGTGATGACGCGGCGCAGATTTCCCGACACGTACGGCTGCCTCGAAACCTGCCACGAACGCCGCCCCAATCTCGCGGCCGGAGAGTTTTTTGTGCTCCGAAAGCGCGAACAGTGCAGAGAACAACGGTGAACTCGCGTGAAGAACGACACCATCCATATGGGTGTCATCAAAATCGAGAATATGCCCCATTTGCCCGTTTGCTATCGGCGCTTCAAGCATCCCGAG
Source organism: Pseudomonadota bacterium (assembly GCA_039039985.1). Taxonomy (GTDB): domain Bacteria; phylum Pseudomonadota; class Alphaproteobacteria; order Rhizobiales; family Hyphomicrobiaceae; genus JBCBWG01. The sequence continues at coordinate 21,039 of JBCCOV010000028.1, forward strand.
CGTCTTGTTGTTCGCGATAACGGTTGCCTGGCCGTTCCCACTGGTCGCGGAGAAGACCGTTGTCAGTTTCTCGATCGTTGAATGTCCGCTGCCTGCCATTGTGCAGCCGATCCAGTCAAGAAGTGCGCGCTTTACTTCATGCTGAATCGGTGCTGGAAGATCTTCGTGGCGCGTCGATGCGAGAAATTCGCAGAGCTTCGTTGTCAGACCAAGCTCAAGCGGCGCTACACCGTATTCCGTCATCTTCCATTCTCCCATCTCACAAAACCGGTGCCAGTCTTAACTGAAGCTTTCCTACGGCTTTTGAATTGGATCGCCGTATTCGAGCAGGACACTGCAAACAATATCCCTGAGGCTAATCGCGATCGGACTAAGTGAACGCCCTTCGCGACGAACGATGCCGATGGTTCGACAGAGATTGGGATTCACCAGCTTGCGTATGACGAGGTTCAGATCTGGTCGGTTCAGTGCCGCAAGGCGCGGCAAGGCCGAAACACCAAGACCTGCTTGAATAAGACCGAGTAATGTCGTCGCGTGAGCGACGCGGAGTTGCGGCTTACTCTGGATGCCGATTTCCGCCATTGCTGTGCTCAGCAAGTGATACGTCCCACTTGTCCGCCGCATTCCGATGAACTCGGTCTCTTCAATATCGCCCCAGCGGACTGTCTTCTTTTTTGAGAGAGGGTGGTCGGATCTCGCAACAAAGACTACGGGATCGGTAATCACGGGCTCGAACACGATGTTTGGGCGATCGTTTGAACTTGAAGCGATCCCGAAGTCTGCTTCACCGGTCACAACCGCTTCGACAATCGCCGGGGTTGAGTCTTCCATAGTGCGGATGCTGATGCCGGGATACTCGGAATGAAAGCGTGCAATACATTCCGGAAGGGCAGTATTGGCAACCGTCATGTTAGACGCAACGACAACCGATCCCGCACGCTTTTCAATACGGTCGCGGATTTCAGTTAGCGAATGTTCGAATTCAAAGAGCATTCGCTTTGCTGTCGGCAGAAAATCTGTCCCGACTGGCGTCAGGTGAACAACCCGAGACGTGCGGTCGAACAGCTTCGCACCAAGCGAAGCCTCAAGTTTTTGCAATCGGCGGGACAACGCCGATTGCGTAATGCTGAGGTCCTCTGCCGCAGACTTGAAACTTCGGACTTCTGCCGTCCGCAAGAATGCTTGGATGTCTTCAATCCGTACCTGCATGTGCCTATCGATGATTTTTTTTCATTGATCATGGAAAACAATGCGTTTGTGTATTCGTAGCGAGGCAGGCACACTCTTGTCAAAGCGAAAAGCACGTTTGGCCAAGACCAACGAAGTGCTTCAGAGGATCGGCAGGCCCAGGCGGACTTTTGCGCTGTGGCTTCGCAGTCGAGACGATTTTGGGCGGACCAAAACGGTCGCAATCTCATTGCTAGCGAGGCGCACTGATCCGGCGCACCGTAAGGGAGGAAGTCAATGATTCAACGGCGTACGGCGCTCGTTGCTGCAGGAGTGTCAGCGCTCGCGGCGCTTGCACTGGCCCTACCGAACAAGGCATTCGCGCTCGATCTGTCGGGCAAGACGGTGACGTGGATTGTCCCCTTTAAAGAGGGCGGCGGCAGTGACACGCTGGCAAGACTGCTGCAGCCCTATTTGCAGAAGGCACTGCCTGGCAATCCCAACATCGTGATCCTGAATCAGCCCGGCGGCGGCTCGATTAAATCAGCCAACAACTTCCACAGGACGGGAAAGACGGACGGCACCGAGATTTTTATCGCGTCGTCGTCTACGTTCCTGCCGTTCACGCTCCAGTCGAGGAAGGTCAAGTACGACCCGAACGCATGGCGGGCTCTTGTCGGGTTGCCGCGGGGCACAGTCTTTTACGCGGACCCTGCCAAGGTCCCAGTGAAGGGCAAGGGCGCGGACATCAAAGCTGATGTTGCTGCGCTGCGTTCGGCGTCACTGGTTCTCGGTGCCAAGGCGCCAACATCGATCGAACTCATAGATTTGACGGCGATGGAATTGATTGGTGCGAAGGTAAAACCAGTCTTCGGCCTGAGCACGAGCAAGCAGCGCAAGGCATTTCTGCGTGGTGAAGTGAACATCAACCACGATGGAACAGGACCGTATCTGACCAAGATTGGCAAAGTGGTAGCTGAAGGCAAAGCCACACCGCTGTTCAGCTACGGCTACCAGGCTGCAGATGGCTCGCTGAAGCGGGACCCCGACGTCGCCGATCTCCCACGTTTTGATGAGGTGTTGGAAGCGGCTACTGGCAAGAAGCCGAGCGGTCCAGGGTTCGATGCCTATGTTGCGTTGATGAACAACAAGGTCTCTTTGTCGAAAGTTATCGCGCTTGCCAAAGGTACACCTGACAATATCGTTCAGGCCTATATCAAGGCCTTCAAGGACGTGACCACGAACCCAGAGGTCGTCAAGAAGCTCAAGAAATCCGTTGGTTCGCTGCCGCTTTCTTATGGTGCGGACACAGCGAAGCTCGTGTCAGCAGGCACAAAAATGTCACCCGAGGCACGCGCCTGGTTGACCAGGATGATGAAGGCGAACTACGGCGCCTCACTCTAGAGTCTGTTCGCCATAGATGGAAGCGCATCGCCGGCCCAGATCCCATGATTGATTCACTTGGCCGGCCACCCATGCAACTGTCCCGTCGGGTGGCCGGCCAGAAAGACCTGGAGACTGGGGTGTGGGAAGGTTCAAGCCAAACTTAACAAGCTCTAAGTCATGAGGCGATTGATCGCTGAGCCGTGGTGTGCAGCTCAGCGTCGGCCGTTCAGTCTCGTGACAGTCCTCCGACCAAACGGAACGATCCGATGCTCGAAGCGGCCCTTGCGGCGCTTGCCACGCTCGCGCAACCGACACACATTGCCGCGTTGTTCGGTGGTGTCATTCTCGGCTTGATCGTTGGCGTCCTGCCCGGCCTCGGAGGGACGGCCGGCTTGGCACTCCTCTTGCCATTTGTCTTCGGCATGGATCCGTCGCTTGCGCTGGCGATGATGATCGGGTTGCAGTCCGTGACGACAACGTCGGACACGTTTCCATCCGTCCTCATGGGAATACCAGGCACCTCGGGATCTCAGGCCACGGTGCTCGACGGCTTCCCGATGGCAAAAAAGGGTGAGGCTGCACGTGCGCTCTCGGCCGCATTCGTCTCGTCTCTCTTTGGCGGTGTCTTCGGTGCCGTGCTGCTGTCTCTCGTGATCTTTGCCGCGATCCCGATTATTCTATCGATCGGTTTCGGCGAGCAAATGATGTTGATCCTGCTGGCGCTCTCGATGGTCGGCATGCTGACCGGCGTCAACATTTGGAAAGGTCTGGCCGCGTGCGCGCTCGGCTTGATGCTCGGCTCGCTTGGCTCGGCGCCGTTTACAGGTGAGGAGCGCCTCGACTTCGGCACCGACTATCTGATTGAGCCGATACCTCTCGTCATTGTCGGACTGGCGATGTTTGCGACGCCCGAGATTGTCGATTTGCTTCGCCGCTCCACAACGATCTCGCAGACCGGCAAGCTCGAAGGAAACTGGTTCCAAGGGGCAAAAGATTGGGCGCAGAACTGGTGGCTGTCATTGCGCTGCGCTTGGATCGGATCACTGATCGGCGCCCTGCCGGGCCTCGGCGGGACCGTCATTGACTGGATTGCCTACGGGCATGCGGTCCAAACAACTAAGAATCGCGAACGGTACGGAACCGGAGATGTCCGCGGGGTCATCGCTCCGGAGTCGGCAAACAACGCAAAGGAAGGCGGCGCCTTGATGCCGACGTTGCTTCTCGGGATCCCCGGCTCGGGCAGCATGGCGATCCTGCTTGGTGGCTTTGTCTTGATCGGCATTGAGCCGGGCACGGAACTCCTGACCGACAAGCTTGATCTGGTCTATCTGGTGATCTGGTCGGTTGCTCTTGCCAACATTCTGGGCGCAGGAACGTGTTTCTTCCTCGCCCCCGCGGTGGCGCGGCTGACAACGATCCGTTACACGCTGCTTGCACCCTTTATGTTCGGCCTGATTTTCTTCGCGGCCTTCCAGGCGACGCGCGATTGGGGTGACATCGTCGCTTTGCTGCTTTTGAGCGTACTAGCCGTCTACATGAAGCGTTTTGGCTGGCCCCGCCCGGCGTTCTTGATCGGTTTCGTTCTGGCCAACAAAGTGGAGGAAAGCGTCTACCAAACCGTAACCGTCTACGGCTTCTCGTTCCTTGAGCGACCGATTGTGATTGCGCTACTTATCTTGACTGTCCTCTCTGTTATCGCGGTGATCAGGTTTAAGCCGACCCCGCCGCAACTCTCCGTCGACGGGGTTCACACGCACGAGAACAAACTTCCGCAACTCGCGTTCTTCGGTTTGTTGTTGGCCGCTTCCATCTTCGTGCTGGTCGACAGTTTCAACTATGAGCGCCTCACGGCCATCTACCCGCAGTTCGCCTCCGTGCTTGGTCTTCTGTTTCTGATACCGGCCGGCCTGCAAATCGCCTTGGGATCTCAACCTGCGACCGTTTTCTTCGATAGTGAGAACGACCGCACGCAGAAGAACAATTCCATCGAGCACTATCTTGTGTGGTTAGCGGCCATGGTCGGCTTGTCCGCTCTCGTCGGTTTCGTCATCGCGATTGCGACGTTCATCTTCCTGTCTCTTCTGATCAAGGCGCGCGTCCGCCTCATATCCGCAGCAGTCGGCGCCGCCGCGTTCATTCTGTTCCTCGGCATCCTTTCGGACCGCTTAACGCTGAGATATCCGACGGGCTATTTGCAGACCGAACTCAAGGTCGATCTTCCATGGCCACTGCAATGAGCCAGTTCGCGAGATTGGGCGTCACGCGCTTCTTGTTTATTGCCCTAGCTCAGAGAGGATGCCGCCATCGAGCTTGACCTCATCGTCGCCATTGCTGCGGCGTTCGTAACATCGATCATCGGAGCATTGAGTGGCTTCGGCGGTGGCATTCTCGTTATGCCATTTCTTGTTCCGGTCGTCGGGATCAAAGGTGTGGTACCGGTTATGTCGATCGCGATGCTGATCGCGAACTTCTCGCGTTTCTGGGTGTATCGCGCTGAGGTTCGGAGCGATGTGTTGGTTCGTCTCGGGCTTGCGTCGTTACCGGGTGTGATCTTGGGCACCTACATCTACCAACTTCTCCCAGACGTCGCGATTGCAACCCTTATCGGCCTCTTTCTCATCGGTTCGATTGGTCTTCGGCGCGGCCTCAAAGGACGGGCACTTCAGTTTGGACCTAGCGGCACCGCGGCTTGGAGCTTTGGTTTCGGCGTCTTAACCGGCAGCACACCTGGTGCCGGCGTCGTCTTGGTCGTTTTGTTGCTGGGCATGGGTATGTCAGGTCCGGCGTTGATCGCCACAGATGCCGTCATCGGCATGCTTTCGTCCGTGACCAAGGCAGTGATGTTTTCGACATTTGATCTGTTGGACCTGCGCAGCCTCGCAATTGGGCTATTGGTCGGACTTGCGACCATACCGGGGGCCTTCACTGCGCGCTGGATGATCAACAATCTGTCCGCGAGCGTTCATGTCATGCTGATCGAAGCGATGGTCATCGTCGCCGGATTGTCATTCCTGTGGCGCGCTTGGTCCACGCAGATCGGCGCGACCTGAGGAACTTCCACTGGCGTTATGAGAATCTGGAGCAAGCAATGGCACCAATAGAGGCCGGGACTGGGGAAATCGAAGGCCGGCTTGCTGCTCACATCTCGGCTGCCGGCTCGGTGCCATTGTCTGAAGAAGTCAGCACCAAAACCAAGGCGCACGTGCTCGATTCCGTAGCGGCGATGATCTCCGGGGCGGCACTTCCAGCCGGGCGGCAAGCGCACCGCTACATCGCGCAGTTTGGGGCCGACGGTCGCGCCACGATCGCTATGACGACCCGTCGTGTTCGCGCGATCGATGCGGCATTTGCCAACGCAATGGCAGCCCATGCCGATGAAACGGACGACAGTCATCTCGAAGGTCGATTTCATCCGGGATGCGGGATCGTATCGACAGCACTGGCGTTGGCAGAGTCGAGAAATCTGGGTGGGGACTCTCTATTGCGCAGCGTCGCACTCGGCTACGACATTGGCGCGCGCTTCACCCTTGCACTCGGCATGACGAGCCCGCGAAGTTGGACGCATAGCACACATTGCCTTGGCGCGAACTTCGGTGCAACGGCGACTGCTGGGGCTCTTTGTCAGTTGTCTCCGGATCAATGCCGTTGGCTGCTTGCCTATGGTGTCCAGCAAGCATCCGGGCTTCCGATTTGGCATCGGGATGTCGATCACGTTCAGAAGGCATTTGATTTTGGCGCCATGGCTGCGCGCAACGCGGTGTTTGCGGCGGAGTTTGTCGCGAGTGGCGCAACAGGCGTTACAGACTCGATTACCGGGGAACACGGCTATCTTAAGGGATTTGCGCAAGCCCCCAACCCGGCGGCATTGGTCGACGGCCTCGGTGAGACGCAAGGTATCCTGTCGGCGTCGATCAAAAAATGGTGCGTTGGCTCGCCGATCCAGGCTGCCCTGGATGCGCTCGAAGTCCTCATATCGGAGCATGGAGTCAGAGCTGACAACGTTGCTCGCCTTGACGTCACCTTGCCTGACGACCGCATCAAAATCGTCGACAATCGTGATATGCCGGACATCTGCGTACAGCACTGCCTTGCCGTACTTTTGTTGGATGGCTCTTTGCCGTTTGAAAGCGCTCACGACAAATCTCGCATGTCAGCGCCGGATGTGTTGGCACTTCGCAAGAAGATTCGCGCCATCCCAAGTCGTGAACTCACAGTCGCGCGCCCGGCACGCCAGGCGATCGTGGAAATCGAGACCACGCACGGCGAGCGTGTGCTGCACCATACGCGCGCGGTATCGGGGACGCCGGACAAGCCAATGACATGGGACGACGTTGCAGCCAAAGCGACAGACTTGGTCGCTCCAGTTCTCGGGCAGAAACGTGCGCAGGAGCTGATCGATACGATCGGGTCGCTCGATGCGTCAATAAGAGTAGAGCGTATCGGGGCTTTGATGCAGTCCAACTAGGGCGTTTCAGATTGAGTTGGGACCATCTCGCCTTATGGCGCAAATGCTAAGGCAGATAGAGGCCGCCGTTCAAATGGATCGTTTGGCCGGTCATGAACCGGCCCGCCGGGCCACAAATCGCGCAAATCAACTGAGCAACATCTTCAACGTCACCTTCGCGACCAAGTGGAATGGTGGCTGCCCCAGGCATTGCCGGCGTCTCTCCTGACGTTGCTGACCGCTGGCCACCGATCTTGCCGGGCGCAACGCAATTCACGCGGATGCCCTTGTCAGCAAACTCCATTGCAAGTGCTTTGGTGAGCCCAACCAACCCCGCTTTAGCCGCTGAGACGTGAGCGCGATTCACGGCGCCAACGTGTGCCGTCAGTCCTCCGAGATTCACGATCGTCCCGCCGCCATTTGAAATCATCGATGGCACGACGGCGCGTGAACACAGGAATGCGCCGTCCAGGATGACGCCGAGGATCTCACGCCACTCGTCAAAACGCATCTCAGTGAATGGCACCTGCCGGCGAATGGCGGCGTTGTTGATCAGAATATCAATTCGGCCGAATGCATCGAGCGCAGCATCGCGAATGCGCTCGACGTCATCTTCCTGACGGACATCGCCCAAAACCACCGTGGCCTGGCGACCAACAGAACGGACGAGTTCAGCGGTTGCTTCCACTTCTTCGCGAGAGGATTGCGCGTGCACCAGAATGTCCGCGCCCATTCGCGCCAACCCAATTGCCGTGGCACGTCCCGTGCGTCGCGATGCACCGGTCACGATGGCCGCTTTCCCATCAAGCGCCATGGCTGGCGCAGTCGCGTTCCCTGTCATCATGCGCTCAAACTCTAAATCCGCCTCACCGCTGCTCTACGACACTGCGTTGCTGCCGCTCAGCTCGGGACAACTCTATCGCTTACTGCACGTCGGTCCAACCGTCCTGGAACACTTTACAACGAGCGGCCGCCTTCTGAACCGTGGATCAGCACAAGCCCATTACGCGCGTCAGACTGACGACAGCGAGCCATCGCCAAACGCCATCATAGGAAAAATCTATCAAAATCTGACCTGAATCCTTATGGGGCGATCATAATCGCATACCCACTTCTTAGTGACGTTTACACAAGGAGTCTGCTCATGCGCCACTTGGAGGATTTATCTCTGGCAGTAAGACCGTTCATCCGCCCGAATTTCCCGGAGTTGCTTCTAGCCTTCTTCGATGGCGACAACTCTGCCAATCGGCGCGGTCGTCACGGATGACCTAAGGCGCACCGCAGGATCGGCCGTCCGCTAAGCTGACGACCTGCGCGAGGAATAGGAACTCCATGCAGCCTTGAAGACAGAAATGACGAGCACAGATGTGCTGTGTGAAGCGATAGCACTAGAACTCAATGACTAACGGCCACCACCGGATGAAACCATGCTCTATGTGGACTTGCCCACCAGACCCGAGTTCCTTGCTCTAAACGCATGTCGCGCAGACGCTTGCGTGTCCCTCTATGTCGAAACGACGCCTTTGACTCAGCATGCCGACGCCAGTCGTACGAAGCTGTCTAATCTCTTCAAGTCAGCCGCCGGTCAACTTGAGACTGATGGGTTCCACAAAAAACGGCTTCTGGCGCTCGCTCATAACATTGAGAGTTTGCTGAGTGACGACGCCTTCTGGCGCGTTCAGGCGAATAGTCTTGCTGTGCTCGCAACACCGGACAACATCCAGACCTTCCGGTTGGCGAACCGGCTGCCCGCAATGGCGCAGGTCTCCGACAGATTTCATCTTAGCCCGCTTCTCCGGGCGATCACATTTCCGCAATCGGCATATGTTCTGGCTTTGTCAGAGAACGCGGTTCGACTGGTCGAAGTTGGTCCGGACCTGCCCCCATCGACGGTGCATGTCGCGGCACTACCACGCGACGCAGCAAGCGCCATCGGTAAGTCAACCCTGAACGACCGTGGACCGTCCGGTCGGATCCAAGGCGCTGAAGGTCAAAATGTTCGCTTGAGACAATATGCAAGGCACATCGATAGCGCGCTGCGCCCAATACTCTCGGGTCGCGACACGCCACTTATCCTGGCGACAGCAGACCGGATGGCTTCGATCTATCGCTCCGTGAATTCGTATCCCAATCTTGCGACGGACACCATCTCGTCCACCAACGATCATACAAGCGACGTGGATTTGGCAGATGCGGCTCGGCACGTCATCGACGCTCTGAATGCGCGTGAAGTTACAGAGTTCAAGTCGCTCTTTGAGACTCGGGCCAGCGCCAATCGCGCGACTTCCGATCTGTCGAATGCTGCACGCGCAGCGACGATCGGCTCGATCGATACTCTGCTTGTCGATATGGACAGCAGTATGCCGGGCGTTGTCGACGAGCTTACCGGAGCAATTACATTTGCTGAGACCGCAAGTGCATCGACCTATGACATTGTGGATGAGATTGCGGCCCGTGCGTTTGCGTCGGGAGCCCGTGTTCTCGCGGTGCGGAAAGCGGACTTGCCGGACAACACCGAGTTGGCTGCTATTCTCAGGTACGTCGCTTGAGAACGCAGCTCCTGCCGGCGACGTAAGACCGTCAGATCATCCACTGATGCTGTCCGAACACGGGTCGTTCTTGGGACATCGAACTGTTCAACCACGTAGAACGGCCTGTTGCACGAAGACGCATTGTTACCTGCAGACAAGACCACGACCTGCAATCTAATTGAAGCTCAGCAATCGCGGCAACGATTGCTTGCCTGTAACGCGCATCGCGGAGTCTTGCATGACGAAGTTCAATTTGAACGGCGCCGAAGTCCAGACGAATGCGCCGCCGGATACACCTCTGCTCTGGGCAATCCGCGAGGATCTTGGCCAGACAGGCACCAAGTTCGGCTGTGGCGTTGGGATGTGCGGCGCTTGCACAGTGCACGTCGATGGGAACTCGGAGTTCTCCTGTCTGCTAACCGTTTCCGACGTCGCTGGGCGGACGGTAACGACCATCGAAGGTCTGTCTCCAAGCAATGATCACCCGTTACAGAAAGCGTGGATCGCCGAGCAAGTGCCGCAGTGTGGATACTGTCAGAGTGGCCAGATCATGCGGGCTGCCGATCTTCTGAGCAAGAATCCGAAACCGACGCGCGACGAAATACGTGAAACGATGAGCCAGAACCTTTGCCGATGCGGAACATACACGCGCATTGAACGCGCTGTCGCACGCGCTGCGCAGGAGGCATGACGATGGCTCTCACATCTCCCAGGGCTAATGGATACAACGACTCAACAGGATCATCCGCCGCGCTTTCTCGCCGAGACTTGCTGATTGGTGGCGGTGCGATGACATTTCTGATTGGCGCCGATGGCCTTCAGCGTGTCGCGAGCGCAGCCGATACGGCAACGACTGCGCCAACTGGTTCTGTCAGTCCGAATGCCTGGCTCACGATCCATCGCGACGGCGTAATCGACATCGTGTTCCCGTCCACCGAGATGGGTCAGGGAAGCTCGACCTATCTACCGATGATGCTGGCCGAAGAACTCGACGCCGACTGGGACAACGTTCGCATCCAACAGCTCAATTCAGACGATCGCAGGTTTGGCAACCGGATTTTCGGCGGCTTCCTCTACACTGCGGGCAGCACAGGTGTGTATGCGTATATGCCGCCGATGCGGCTAGCCGGTGCACAGGCACGAAGAATGCTCATCGCAACAGCTGCGAAAGTATGGTCGGTGCCACCCGAGAGATTGACGACGAAACCCGGTCGGGTTGTCGACGCCGAGAGCGGCCGGGCGCTGAGCTATGGGGAACTCGCCGATCGCGCTGACTTCGTCACGGACGTTCCCGACGTCAATGAGTCGGATCTCAAGTCTCCAGCCGAGTTCCGTCTCATTGGCAAGGACGTGCCTCGACGGGATATCCCGACAAAGACCAATGGCACAGCCGAATACGCCATAGACGTGCGTGTGCCAGACATGCTGTACGCGGCGGTCTTGCGTGCTCCAGTCGAGGACGAGACTCCTCAAAAACTGAATGATGCGGGTGCGCGAAGCGTATCGGGTGTGGTCGACATCATTACGCTCCCTGATGGTATTGCAGTTGTGGCGGAAACGCTTTGGGCGGCATTTCAAGCTCGCGATCAACTCGATGTCACCTGGACGTCCACCTCAGTTTTGCGAAACGCAGACAGCACCGCGGATCTCGAAACCTACGCTGCCGCAGCAGAGGGCAATGATGCCGCAGCGATTTGGCACACATCGGGAGAGGCGAAGGCGAAGATCGGGCAAGCCCCTCGCAAGCTCGCTCAGACCTACCGCTCCGACTACGCATATCACGCACAGCTCGAACCGATGGCCGTCGTCGCAGCCGTCACTGCGGATCAGCGAGGTGCTGAGATTTGGGCCGGTACACAGACGCAGAGCTGGACAACCGCGACAGCAACGAGCGTGCTCGAAACAACCCCGGACCGCATCAAACTCAATATGATGACGATGGGCGGTTCGTTCGGCCGTCGCACGGCACTTATGCAGGAGTATGTCCGTGACGCATTGCTGGCGTCAAAAGCCGTCGGTCGACCAGTCAAAGTCGTGTGGACGCGCGAAGACGATCTGAGGTTTGGCTGGTTCCGGCCAACGGCAGCGCAGCGCATGTCTGCCGGCCTCGATGAGACGGGCATGATCGCGGGTTGGCACCACCGTGTGGCGACACCCTCAGTGATTCAGTATTTCAATCCGCGCAGATGGAAGCAGGTTGAGCCCAAGGACATCATCTCGATGCGAGGATCTGAGAACAAATTCTATGATTTCTCAGATGTCCTTGCCGAGCATGTGATTACCGAACGGCGCGCGCGGATCATTCCGTGGCGGGCCATCGGTGCGAGCTACACTGCGTTTGCCGCAGAAGCGTTCATGGACGAACTCGCTGAGGAAGCTGGCCAAGACCCTCTGGCCTTCCGCATCGCTCACACATCGAAGAATGCGCGTGGGCAACGATTGTTGCGGACGGTTGCCAAAATGGCGGATTGGGGTACGCCACGTACGGATACTGCGCTCGGTCTGGCTTACGCCGGTTACGGCAATGCGCAGGCGGCGGGCGTCGCAGAGATTCGCCTGAATCGCGAAGCAGGCGAGATCACGGTCGAGAGATTCTGGGCGGCAATTGATGCGGGCATGATCGTTGCGCCGGACAACGCGCTTAACCAGATCGAAGGTGGAATCGTGTACGGCCTGTCCAGCGCATTAAAGGAACGTATTACGATCGCCGACGGCGAGGTGGAGCAGCAGAACTTCTTCGACTATCCAATCTTGCGCGCAAACGAAATCCCACGCCTTGCTGTCGAATTGATGCGCGACGGCCCCGAACCGCTTCAGGTTGGTGAAGTCGGAACACCCATGGTCGCGCCGGCGATTGCGAATGCGTTTGCGCGGCTGACCGGCAAACGGCTCCGCCATATGCCATTCACGCCAGAGCGGGTATTGGCGGCATTGGCCTAGCAGGCTGTCGAAACGGGCACCTGGCGTGCCTTGCCGAATATGATTCCATGTGGCCGCGAGGTGACCATGGAGCGGATGATGCCAGGGGGGAGGGGCGAGCCAACGGTCTGGGGCCCTGTTTAGCGACGTTGACCTGGAAGCGCGGGTGCCGGCCAAGCACCCGTTGTAAAGTCATCACGCAGATCGTCAGCGATTGTCTCGCTTCGCTCGATGCCGAGTTCGAGGTGCTCTACGGCACGACGGGGCGGTTGTCGGTTGCGCCGGAGCGGCAGCTCACATTGGTGGCGACAAGGGTGATGCCGCGGCAGGCTTCGTTCAAACTCTCCGAACGATGGTGGTGACGCCACACATTGCTCGCCACGATGCGATGACGAAAACAGGTAGGTGGCGGCGGTTCTCTGTCGATCGCCGCACGATGCGCCACCCCGGCTGTGCCGCCTCGTAGCGTGCGCGCAAACGCATCAAAAAGGCGTTCGGCTGGGTCAAAATGATCGCCCGGACCGGTAAGACCAAGCTGCGAGGCACGGAGCCCGTCGCCGGTGCGTTATTCGACGGCCTGCTATTGCCGCTACAGGCGCAAGAAGAGCCCGCGAACATACAGTGTCCGGGCAAGAGCGATCAACAGGCCGAGCGAAATGGTGCTGGCCATGAGACGGCCGGTGCCTGGGAGAAACAGCGCATCAAGACCGGCTACAGTC
>JBCCOV010000029.1:0-34085 GCA_039039985.1 Pseudomonadota bacterium
CATCACATGTCTCCAAGATCTGAGATCGCGATTGCCGTTGCCAGCATGCCAAGCACGTAGAGTGTCGTTCCGGTCGCGTTGAACCACGGTGCACGACCGCGCGGATCATCCAACAGGGCACGCATCAAAAACAGCTGCACGAAAAGCAAAGCAGCGACGATCGCGCCGTAACCCACCCGACCATAGACGGCGAGGATACCGATCACGGCGACTTGCGGCGCAGCAATGATCAGACACGAGAGACGCGCAGCCGCCGCGGCGCCGATCTGAACGGGAATCGTCCGGACACCAAGCTGACGGTCACCGTCAATCGCCTTGAAGTCGTTGAGGATCATGATGCCGTAGGCACCGGCACTGTAGAGCACCGCCATAACAATGATCAGCGCATCCGGGCGGGCACTCATCATGATCGCCGCACCCGTGAACCACGGCAGGCCCTCATAACAGGCCGCAACTGCCGCGTTGCCATACCAGCCGTTGTTCTTCAATCGGAACGGCGGAGCGGAGTAGGCCCACGCCAGCGCAAGACCGATCAGCGCCGCAACGAAAGCCCAAAGCCCAAGCGTCGCCGCAAAGGCGGCCGAGAACACAGTCAATCCAATGGCAATCCAGAGCCCCCATTGGCCCGGAATGCGCCCGGACGGGATTGGCCGGTCCGGCTCGTTGATCGCGTCCACGTGCCGGTCATACCAGTCATTCACCGCCTGGCTCGTCCCGCATACCAGCGGCCCTGCAAGCAAGATACCCGCAACGATTTCAGGAAGGCGATCGACAACCGGGACGCCAGACGAAATCACACCGCATCCGTAGGCCCACATCGGCGCGAACCAGGTGATCGGCTTCAGGAGCTGCAAACACGCGGCAGGGCTAGGGTAGGTGGCAGCGACGTCTGATGTGGCCGTTCGCGCCATGTGCTGCTCCCGATAGATGGATGACGTGCAGCGAAGGACTGTCCACGGGCGATGAGATAAGGAACCCCCGAAGCCGCACTCGACAATAAATAGTGACAAACAATAGCGTCAACTAAATTTGACACTTAGTGCCGTATGACGTCACCGAAGCCAAGCGAGTCACGCCTCGTTGACGTCCGGCCGTCATGACATACCGGTGTCGCAAGCACGTCAAATGGGTGTGACTTGGAGGTTACAAGACGCTTTTATAGGTGCGCGGGCTGGATTAGCTCAAATCCTCATCAGAGTGCCCACCCAGATGGTGCCGCCTGAGTTTGTGATACAGGCTCTGACGGCTCAATCCGAGCATTTCTGCTGCCGAGGCACGATTGTCGCCAGTCAGCTCCAGCGCAGCCTCGATGCACATGCGCTCCACGACATCGGTGGTTTGTCGCACAAGTTCGCGCAACGGTGTGCGACCGACCAGCCCGCGCAGTTGCTCGACACTCTGACCAGCTGGCAGCATCCGCAAGCCATTGATTTCAGGTGCCTGTTCCCGCCGTATGATGAGCCCATAGTAGGCAGCTTCGCCGTCCAGAATGACAACACCGGACAGCTCAACCTCAGCTTCACCGTCGTATACGCCTTGCAGAACCATTTTGTATCGCGAGATCGCTTCGTTCTCATGCAGGTTCGCAAACAGTATGTCCGCATCGATTCCAGAGCGACCCAACCACTGCCGGATGGGTTGACCGATGCACTGCTCCGCTGTTGCCAATTGCGCCATGTCGAGGAAGGCCACATTGGCCGAAACGACACGCTGCTCTGCGTCCAAAACGACGAACCCGTCAGGCAGAGCCTCAATCAAGCTGTCGCGGCGCGCAAAGTCCGTACGTTCCTGCTCCGTGGTCGGGACCGCCAGTGGATCTGCCAAACGGACCAGGTAATTCAAACGTTGGCGGTCGCGGAACACACCGATGTGCACGCGCAACGGTCGGTCGTTTCGCGCGAATTGGAGTTCCGCAGGCAGTGTACGCAATTCGGTGCGTGCCTGCACGAGAAGGGCATCAAGCAGGGCGTGGCTGTCATCAGCCAGCAATTCGCCAAACCGGCGGCCAACCAGCTGGCGCGAGCCATTGGCAAACAAGTTCACGCACGCCTGGTTTGCGTCCAGAACCTCAAGATTCGACGCATTCAGGATCAGGACAGCTTCGGACGAGAAGCGGAACAAGGCCTGATAGCGCGTCTCGGTCTGAATACTCCGTGCATACTCCCGATCAATCTGGGCTTGCGCCGCAACGAGCTTTTGCTGCTGCACAGCGAGTGCGAGCATATCGCGACCAATTGCAATCAGAGGTTTGTCGTTCTTGATCCGGATCACCTTGTAGCGGATCGGCAAATCCTGATCGTCGGACATGGGGTGATTGATCTGACGCCATTCTTTGTCGGCCTTGGTCTTGGCGCTCGAGAGCATCGCGTCGACCTTCGGCTCGCTCTCCACAGTAACCACGTCTTGCCAACGCTTGCCGACCCAGTCTGCGCAACCGTACCGCTCAAACTCGTCGTTCGAGAACGACACGTCTCGGATCGACCCATCCGCCTCAACAATCAGGGCGAGATCCGCCATGGATGCAATCAGCCGCGCAGTTGCCCCGGACTCCAGGTCGCCAAAACTTTTTTTGAGAGACTTGAACTGCCGCACGACTGCACGTCCGCCCGTGAGTGAAGGTTAAACTCCAGAAGCAACCCGATACTGACTGATTCTGCTCAGTTAAGTGACCAATTCTGCTCAGTTTGGTTTCACGCTCTCCCCGGCGCGCATCGACTTGCAATAAGCGACTGCATCCGAGGGAGCACCCGCCGAAAAGTCCGCACCTGATTTTCTTAGAATATTTGGATCATCGATACAGGCTGATCCGCCGACTAGAACCTTTACAGACAAGTTACGTGACATTCTGCGGCTTCGCTCGATAGCCGTTGCAAGCTCGTCGATCAAGGCTGCGCTGGCCAAAGAGAAACCAATGAAATCCCAGTGCTCCGAAGAGAGCAGGTCTCCGAACTCCGCCTCATCATAGGTGTATATACTCGCAACTTCCCAACCGCGAGCGACAAAGTACTCACCCAACAGCAGCAAACCGAACGTGTGCTGCTCCTTTGGCGCCGGCGAAAACAGGATCCGCCCTTGCTGACCTTGGCCAGACAGCGTCCGCGACGGACGCAACTCGTAAACGAGACGATGGAGCGCTGACGCACCGATCGTAACGTCAACGAAGTCGACGCTATCGTCCTCCCACCAGACACCGAGCTGTTGCGCGGCCGGTGCGAATAGCTCAAGCAGCAAACGCTCAACGGTGCAGCCGCGTGCCAGCATGGACTTGATGAAGGCCTGAATAGCCTTCTTATCGTCCTTCACGAGCAAACGCGCGAAATCCAACACTTGTGACGGCGCGACTTTCTGCTGGGGCTTCGGCGTCACGTCCTTCGCCAGACCAGCACCATGCAGCATCATCAGCCGTGGAATGATCTCAGCATCGACAATACGTCTGATGTCAGAATTTTGGGGTCTTCGTCGTGGCCCTGCAGCGCCATCGCTGATCGCATCCATCTTCGCAGATGGGCGACTTGACGGCTCAGGATCCAATGGCGGTTGAGACTGTCGTTCGAACTTCATCACACCCACCTGCGCCTGTGTCCTCCCACAGCGCCAAAACCTGCGCTTAGACTAAGAGGCTCGCTTCCTCCGATAACTCGCTGATTTCGAATGATCAGCTTGAACAGAGCTACGGAGATCAGTGCTCAATGGATCTGGGCGACTAAATTCGATCACCGACCGGACCTTGGCATGCATGTGTCAACCTCTCAAGTAAATTTTGTTGTCCAATTTATTTGACACTCGTCACGCGCCAGACCTACTCTGTCAAAAATATTGGTCACTTTGAAATGACCAAATCAATGGACAGGTGGACGTGACATCGAGCAGCGGGCGCAAGTGTTATGAACCACGAAAAACCAAAACCGCTGTACACGCCTGAACAACGCAGCAGGCGGGATCAATCCATCTGGACAACGATCCAAGGCGTGCTTGCGCCGTTGCAATTCGTCGTCTTCCTGATCAGCGTGGTTCTGGTCGTCCGGTTTCTGGCAACGGGTGACGGTGCTCTGGCGGCCCACGTGTCGATCGTCGTGAAGACCCTGTTGCTCTATGCCATCATGATCACCGGCTCGATCTGGGAGAAAGTGGTTTTCGGGCGGTTCCTGTTTGCTGAACCCTTCTTCTGGGAAGATGTGTTCAGCATGCTGGTTCTGGTGTTGCACACGGCCTATCTGGTCGGCCTCGGCTTCGGTCTTGGTGACACGTACACCCTGATGTGGCTCGCGCTCGCAGCTTACGCCGCCTACGTCATCAACGCCGGCCAGTTCTTACTGAAGCTCCGCACCGCGCGGCTGGAGCGTGTTGCGCTGACCGACGGGGCTCCGGATCCAAACTTCGCGGAGGCCATGCGATGACGGCTTCCGAAACTCAGGCGCAGGCCGCGCCCAACGCGCCCAATATGAAGGGCTGCTTGACACCATCAGACCGCGATGTCCTGAAACAGCGGGGCCAGCGTGAGGTTTTTTGCGGTCTTACAAGTATTGTCTGGCTGCACCGTAAAATCCCCGATGCCTTCTTTTTGATCGTCGGCTCTCGCACCTGTGCCCACCTGATGCAATCGGCGGCGGGTGTCATGATTTTTGCCGAGCCGCGATTCGCTACGGCAATCATCGGCGAGAAGGACCTGGCTGGCCTGGCTGACGTGAATGAAGAACTCGACCGGGTTGTTGGACGCCTTCTGGAACGTCGTCCGGAAATCCGCATGCTCTTCCTTGTCGGGTCATGCCCGTCGGAGGTCATTAAACTGGATCTCCACCGCGCCGCACAACGACTGAACCAGAGCCATATGCCTGCAGTCCGGGTCGTGAACTACACCGGCAGCGGCATCGAAACGACCTTCACCCAGGGCGAAGACTCGTGTCTCGCTGCACTCGTTCCGCATCTTCCGATCGCGGACGCGCAGGCGCCCTCGTCGTTGCTCGTCGTTGGCGCATTGCCGGATATTGTTGAAGAGCAGTTTCGGCGGATCTTCTCAGAGCTTGGGATCTCGCGATTTGACTTTCTTCCGCCGCGGCGCAGCACAGAGCTGCCGGCGGTCGGGCCGTCAACACGTGTTCTTCTTGCTCAACCGTTTCTGGGCGAAACCCTGACGGCGCTCACGAAACGTGGCGCACAACATGTCATCGCCCCCTTCCCGCTTGGCGCGGAGGGATCAGCGCAGTGGTTTGAAGCCGCCGCAACCGCCATGGGTGGGTCGGAACTCGCGGCTCGCAATGTTCTGGCGCGCTACCGCAGCCGGGCGGATCGATCCCTGTCTCGCTATCGAGAGATCCTGCAGGACAAGACCCTGTTTTTCTTCCCAGACAGTCAGCTGGAGATTCCGCTGGCACGATTTCTGTCGCGCGAACTCAACGTCAAACTGACCGAAGTCGGCACACCCTATTTGAACCGACAGATTCTTGCGCGCGAACTCGACCTTCTGACACCGGACGTCGTGCTCAGCGAGGGCCAGGACGTTGACCGCCAGCTCGATCGCTGTCGCGCAGCCAATCCGGACATTGTCGTTTGCGGACTTGGGCTCGCTAATCCCCTCGAAGCCGAAGGGATCGCAACCAAATGGTCAATCGAGTTGCTGTTCTCACCGATCCACGGCTTTGAGCAGGCCGGTGATCTTGCCGAACTCTTTGTACGCCCGCTTGTCCGGCGCCAGGCTTTAAAGGTGTAAGCGGATGGAATTGACGATGTGGACATACGAGGGCCCACCACATGTCGGCGCGATGCGTATCGCCACCGGCATGAAAGGTGTGCACTATGTGCTCCACGCACCGCAGGGCGATACCTACGCCGACCTGCTGTTCACGATGATCGAGCGGCGCGACGTACGCCCTCCGGTCACATACACGACGTTTCAAGCGCGTGACCTTGGCAGCGATACGGCTGAACTCTTCCAGCAGGCTGTGCGCGATGCCCACGAGCGTTTTCAACCGGACCTTATGCTGGTCGGTGCATCGTGCACCGCCGAACTCATCCAGGATGACCCCGGCGGACTGGCCAGCGCTCTGCGATTGCCGATTCCAGTCGTTCCGCTCGAACTGCCCTCTTATTCAAAAAAGGAGAACTGGGGCGCGGCGGAAACGCTTTATCAACTCGTGCGCGGTGTCGTATCGGCCCAGCCGCAGACTGAGACAATGCCGGCACAAGATGCCGGGCCGGCACCGCAGCCGACCTGCAACATTCTGGGACCAACGGCGCTTGGGTTTCGCCATCGCGATGACGTGACCGAGATTGCGCGTTTGCTTGGCAAGATGGGCGTCGCCGTCAACGTGGTCGCGCCGCTTGATGCAACCGTCGCAGACATTGCGCGCATTCCGCAAGCCGACTTCAATGTGGTGCTCTATTCAGAGATCGGTCGGACGACGGCGGCATGGCTCAAGCGCGCGTTCAACCAGCCGTTTACATCGACAATTCCGATGGGCGTTGGCGCGACGCGAGACTTCGTTCGGGAAGTTGCGGAACTCACAGGCGTTCAGCCGAACATTGCGGAATTGGAACGCGAGCTGCGCTTGCCTTGGTATGCGCGGTCCGTTGACAGCAACTACCTCACCGGCAAACGAGTTTTCATATTCGGCGATGGCACGCATGCTGTCGGTGCCGCAAGGATCGCCGCGGAAGAATTCGGCTTCCAGGTTGTCGGCCTGGGGACATATGCGCGGGAGTGCGCGCGCGAGGTCCGCGATGCGGCCAAAACCTACGGTGTGGAGCCACTCATAACGGACGACTACCTCGCCGTTGAAGACGCCATCACAAACCTGCAGCCCGAACTGGTGCTTGGCACGCAGATGGAGCGGCATATCGCGAAACGGCACGGCATAAGCTGCGCTGTCATTTCAGCACCCGTCCACGTTCAGGACTTCCCCGCGCGCTACGCACCACAAATGGGGTTCGAGGGCGCCAACGTCATCTTCGACACCTGGGTTCATCCGTTGATGATGGGGCTCGAAGAGCATCTCCTGACAATGTTCCGGGACGATTTCGAGTTCAATGAATCAACTTTGCCATCGCATCTGCATGCCCACGCGGCCGGGCACGCGGACCGGCCCGCTGACACATCTCAGTCGCCCCCGGAGTTTGAAGCCAAAACGACATCGGCCGACGCGCTGATCACCGTGTCGTGGAGCGATGATGCGGAATCCGAACTCAAGCGCATCCCGTTTTTTGTGCGCGGCAAGGCACGACGAAACACTGAGAGCTTTGCTCGGATGCAAGGCGTCGAACTTATCACTGTGGAGACTCTCTACGATGCCAAGGCCCACTTCGGGCGCTGAAAACGCGCCCGTCCGCATCGTCGTTGTGACTCTCGACAATCATTTGGCGAGTGCCGCCGCGCGTGCAGAACACGCCATTCAAGCTGACGTGCCCGGGCTTCGCATTGCGCTACACGCGACGGCAACCTGGCAGGACGATCCCGATGCGCGCGAGCGCTGCCTGGCGGACATTGCCGAGGCCGACATCGTCGTGGCCACCATGCTCTTTATGGACGAGCACATTCGCTCAGTCCTGCCTGCGTTGCAGGCGCGCCGGGATGCATGCGACGCATTCATCAGCTTCATGTCCAGCGGCGAAGTGATGAAGCTCACCCGCATGGGTCAGCTGGATTTTGGTCAAGAGGCCAGAGGTATCCTTGGCCTCCTCAAACGGCTGAAGGGCAGCGGCCGGTCGAATACCGCAAGAAGCTCCGGCGAAAAACAGATGGCGATGCTGCGGCGGATTCCGCGGCTGCTTCGGTTCATCCCAGGCACAGCTCAGGACTTGCGGGCCTACTTCATCACGATGCAGTACTGGCTGGCGGGTTCGGATGAGAACTTCACGAACCTGATCCGCCATCTGGTCAATCGTTACGCGAGTGGCCCAAGAGCGGAACTCAAAGGTCAGCTCACAGCGGCACCACCGGTGACATACCCGGAAGTCGGGATTTATCACCCGACGCTGCCTGAGCGTTTGTCGAGCGACCCCGATGCGCTGATCTGTCGACACGATCCGGCCAAGCCAACAGTCGGCATTATCGTCATGCGGTCCTACCTTCTTGCCGGAAATGCGAGCCACTACGACGGTGTGATTTCCGCGATTGAAGCACGCGGCATGAACGCATTGCCCGTTTTCGCCTGCGGCCTCGACGCCAGGCCCGCAATCGAGCGCTTCCTGAAACGCGATGGCTCGCCGGTTATTGATGCATTGGTGTCCCTGACCGGGTTCTCGCTCGTGGGCGGCCCTGCCTATAACGATGCGGAAGCCGCAGCGGCGACATTGACCGAGCTCGATGTTCCCTACATTGCGGCACAGGCGATTGAGTTTCAGACTCTGGACCAGTGGCAGTCCTCTGATCGTGGCCTGCTTCCGGTCGAAGCGACAATCATGGTCGCGATTCCGGAACTCGACGGCGCAACCGGAAGCATGCTGTACGGCGGCCGTGCGGGTGGCGAGGTGCCGGCATCAGTGACCGCGCACGCAGGTGGGCGACCGCAGCTCAACGCATGTGATATGCAGCCTCATTTGGAGCGCGCAGACATGCTCGCAGCGCGCGTTGCGAAGCTGATCGCGCTACGCACTACGCCGCGAGAAAACCGCAAAATCGGTATCGTGCTTTTCAATTTTCCACCGAACGGCGGTGCGGTTGGCACTGCGGCGTTCCTATCCGTTTACGAGTCGTTGTTGGCAACGCTTCGCGGACTTGCGCAGGCCGGCTACACTGTTGACGTCCCGGCAACTGCGGATGAATTGCGTGAGCGGATCATTGGCGGCAACGCGCAAATGTACGGCACGCCGGCGAACGTGCATGCCCGCATAAGTGCCGATGATCACGTGCGCCGCGAGCCTCACCTGTCCGAGATCGAGGCACAGTGGGGACCGGCGCCTGGACGGCAACAAGCGCTTGGATCCGACATTCTGGTCCTCGGTGCGACGTTCGGAGATGTCTTCGTCGGCGTACAGCCGGCCTTCGGCTACGAGGGCGATCCGATGCGGCTGTTGTTCGAAAAGTCGTTCGCACCAACGCATGCGTTCTCGGCGTTCTACCGGTATCTCCGCGAGGATTTCGGCGCACACGCCGTCCTCCATTTTGGGACTCACGGTGCACTGGAGTTCATGCCAGGCAAGCAGACAGCCCTGTCGAACGCCTGTTGGCCGGATCGCCTCATTGGTGATCTGCCAAACATCTACTTGTACGCGGCGAACAACCCATCGGAGGGTGCGATCGCCAAGCGGCGTGCCTCCGCCACCCTGGTGAGTTACCTGACGCCGGCCATTACGCAAGCGGGTCTGTACAAAGGGCTGTTCGATCTTAAGGCGTCGTTGGCGCGTTGGCGGGAACTGCCACCGGAGAACGAAGCCGAGCGCACCCGCCTCGCGCCATTGATCCAGGCACAAGCGGCAGAGTTCGATCTCGCTGCAGC
Source organism: Pseudomonadota bacterium (assembly GCA_039039985.1). Classification (GTDB taxonomy): domain Bacteria; phylum Pseudomonadota; class Alphaproteobacteria; order Rhizobiales; family Hyphomicrobiaceae; genus JBCBWG01. The sequence goes on from JBCCOV010000029.1 coordinate 9,432, forward strand.
CGAACCGGAATGGACGAGCGAGTCTTTTGCCGAGATCATGTCCGTCAACGATGCTCTGATGGAATTGGAGCATACGCTGATCCCGACGGGCATGCATATCGCCGGCCAGGGCATGTCAGGTGACGCGCTGGCCGACATGCTGGCCGCGATCGCCGCTGTAGGTCCGATCGGCTCCTGCGACCCGGCAGCATTTGCGGCACTCGCCGCGGGCGGAACAGCCAACGACGCGATGACGGCGAGTGGATTGCGGCCGACGTCGCAGCTCCGAGATGCCTTCTCGGAACTCGCAGCAACCGCGGAAAAACTGAGCGCGAACGCGGAGATTGACGCAATCATCCACGCACTCGACGGCCGGTTTGTTCCGCCGAGCCCAAGCGGCGACCTCGTTCGGACAACAGATATCTTGCCCACCGGCCGGAACATTCATGGATTTGATCCGTTCCGCATGCCAAGTGCCTTTGCACTCAAGGACGGTGCCGAACAAGCGGACCGTTTGGTTGCACGCCACGTCGCTGAGTCTGGCCGCATTCCTGAGACGATTGCGTTCGTCCTTTGGGGCACCGACAACCTCAAATCCGAAGGTGGACCGATCGGCCAGGTGCTCGCGCTGATGGGCGCCGAGCCGCGCTTTGACGCCTACGGCCGCCTGTGTGGCGCACAGCTCATTCCGGCTGAAAAGCTGTCGCGGCCACGGATTGACGTCATGGTCACGTTGTCGGGCATCTTCCGAGACCTTTTGCCGTTACAGACCAAGTTGCTGGCCGAAGCCGCTTTGCTTGCCGCACAGGCCGATGAGCCGCCAACGCGGAATTTCATCCGCAAGCACGCGCTTGCCTACGCGGCCGAAAACGACTGCGACCTCGAAACAGCAGCGCTTCGCGTATTCTCGAACGCAGACGGTGCATACGGCTCGAACGTCAACCACCTGATCGAAGATGCCACGTGGGAAGACGAAGACGAAATCGCAGATGTCTTCGCCCGCAGAAAGTCCTTTGCCTACAACACATCGGGCAAGCCCACGCAGCAAACCGACGTGATGAAGTCTGTCCTTGGCCAGATTGATCTGGCCTACCAGAACCTGGAATCGATCGAGCTTGGCGTCACAACGATCGATCACTACTTCGACACGCTCGGCGGCATTTCGCGGGCGGCGGAACGTGAGCGCGGTACGGCAATATCGGTCTACATCGGTGACCAGACCCGCGGCAAAGGCCACGTCCGTACGCTGTCCGAGCAAGTCGCTCTGGAGACGCGGACGCGCGCACTCAATCCGAAATGGTACGAGGGGATGCTGGCGCACGGCTACGAAGGCGTCCGTCAGATCGAGGCGATGGTGACGAACACCATGGGCTGGTCAGCAACCACCGGCCAGGTCGCACCGGGGATCTACCAGCAGCTCACCCAGACCTACGTTCTCGATCCCGACATGCGCGCACGGCTGGCGGAGCTTAATCCAGCAGCCTCCGCAAAAGTCGCAAATCGTCTGATTGAGGCGTCTGCCCGCAGCTATTGGTCGCCCGACGAAGAGACCTTGAATGCACTCCGCGAAGCCGGGGACGAACTCGAAGACAGACTTGAAGGCATTCACGCCGAAACCGCCGAAGGGGAATTTGCAGCATGACGCTTGACTTGAAATCGGGCTGTGGTTCCTGTGCGTCCGCCGGGTTTGGCGACGGCGAGGGCAGCGTTCAGGTTCACGCCGACCCACGCGTGAAAATCGATGCGGCAAAAGTCTTTGCCGTCTATGGCAAGGGCGGCATCGGCAAGAGCACGACGTCATCCAATCTTTCCGTTGCGTTCTCGAAGATCGGCAAGCGCGTTCTCCAAATCGGCTGCGATCCCAAGCACGATTCGACCTTTACGCTCACCAAGCGGCTGATGCCGACGGTGATCGACGTCCTCCAGGAGGTGGACTTCCACACGGAAGAACTCCGGACAGAGGACTTCGTTTTCGAGGGCTATAACGGCGTGATGTGTGTCGAAGCCGGCGGCCCACCAGCGGGAACGGGATGCGGCGGCTACGTTGTCGGCCAGACCGTCAAGCTTCTCAAAGAGCATCATCTGCTGGAAGACACCGATGTCGTGATCTTCGACGTCCTGGGAGATGTCGTCTGCGGAGGATTTGCAGCCCCGTTGCAGCACGCAGATCGCGCCCTGATCGTCACGGCGAACGACTTCGATTCGATTTTCGCGATGAACCGCATTGTGTCTGCCATCGGTGCGAAAGCGCGCAACTACGATGTGCGGCTCGGCGGCGTGATCGCCAACCGCAGCGATACGACGGAGGAAGTTGACCGCTTCTGTGCAGAGACCGGCTTGAAGCGGCTCGCCCACTTCCCGACCCTCGATGTGATCCGCAAGAGCCGCCTGAAGAAGGCAACACTGTTCGAGATGGATCCGTCGCCGGAACTTGAAGCCGTTCAAGCCGAATACTTGCGCCTCGCGCAAACGCTTTGGGACGGCACCGATCCGCTCGAAGCAACCGCAATGAAGGACCGGGAGATCTTCGACTTCCTGGGGTTCGATTGATCGCAGGCCTGATGATGATTGACGACAGCTATAGCGCACGACGAGATCAGCTTGAGATCTACTTCGACCAGACGGCGTCGGAGGCTTGGTCGCAACTGACTTCGGACGCCAAAGTCAGCGGAATCCGCGCCACGGTTCGCGCCGGGCGAAGCCGCATGCGCGCGCAGTTGCTCAGCTGGTTGCCGGAGACAATTTCCGGCCGCCGGATCCTCGACGCTGGCTGCGGGACGGGTGCGCTCGCAATCGCCGCGGCGGAACGCGGGGCTGATGTCGTCGCCATCGACATTGCGAACTCGCTGATTGATGTCGCCCGGCAACGCACACCGGATCACGCGAGCAACCGCATCACCTACGAAGTCGGAGACATGTTGTCGGATCGTTTCGGCAGCTTCGACCATGTCGTCGCAATGGACAGCCTGATCCACTATGACGCGGACGACATCACAAACGCTCTTGCGCAACTGGCTGCTCGAACGACGGGATCGATTGTCTTTACCTTCGCACCGGCAACGCCGGCGCTGCGTGCCATGCATGTCACCGGCCGTCTCTTCCCGCGTTCGGATCGCGCGCCGGCAATCGTACCAGTGTCGGAACGGCGTATGCGACAGGTGATCACGTCGGAGCCGCGGCTTTCAGACTGGCGCATTTCCCGTCACGGTCGGATCGGCAGCGGGTTCTATACCTCTCATGGCATGGAGCTCGTCCGCCGATGACAATGAAGAGGACAAACCGAGCGCCGCGCCTGTCACCCAAAACGACGGCGAACCTGTTCCTGCAACTGTTGCCGTTTGCCGATGCGGCGACAAAGGATCTCCCGCTCACGCGCTTGTTGCGTTTGTCGCTCTTTCAGGTCGCGGTCGGCATGACCATGGTATTGCTGACCGGAACGCTCAACCGGGTCATGATCGTCGAGCTTGGCGTACCGGCCGGTCTTGTCGCGTTGATGGTGTCTCTTCCATTGATCCTGGCGCCTGTCCGCGCGCTTATCGGCTTTCGGTCCGACACACACCGCTCGTTCCTGGGTTGGCGACGGGTACCATACATTGGCCTTGGCGCGATGCTGACGTACGGCGGCCTCGCCATCATGCCGTTTGCACTTCTGAACCTATCTGATGGCACGGCGCCGCCCTACGTGGGTGAAATCGCATCGGCAGTCGCGTTTCTGCTGGCCGGCGCCGGCGTCCACATGACGCAAACCGCAGGCCTCGCACTCGCAGCCGATCTCTCCGACGACGACAGCCGGCCGCGCGTGATCGCTCTGCTCTACGTGATGCTACTGGTCGGCATGTTCTTTTCGGCCATCATCCTGGGGCAATTGCTCACCGACCCGTCGCCCAAGGTCCTGATCCAGGTCATACAAGGCTGCGCCGTTGTCGTGATCGTCTTGAATCACATTGCGCTTTGGAAGCAGGAGCCGCGCAACATGGCGCTGACTGCGCCAGACCGGAAACACCCGACATTCTGGCAGGCGTGGACAGCCTATCGTCAGAACAAACGGCCCTATCGGCTGTTGGCGGCTGTCGGCCTTGGGGCGGCAGCGTTCGGCATGCAGGACATTCTTCTGGAGCCGTACGGCGGCGAGGTTCTCAAGCTGAGCGTCAGCCAGACAACAGCACTGACCGCCTTCATGGCCGGTGGCAGTCTGCTCGGATTCATGCTGGCTGCGAGATTGCTGAGCAAAGGGCATGACGCCTGTCGTCTTGCCGCATTCGGCGCCGTCTTCGGGGTCGGCGCGTTTGCCGGTGTCATCCTTTCCGGTCCGCTTGGTTCCGTTGTCCTGTTTCAGTCCGGCACCTTCTGCATCGGCTTTGGCAGCGGCCTGTTTGCCGTTGGCACATTGATGGCAGCGATGAGCCAAGCCGATGAAGACGGCGCCGGCCTTGCGCTCGGCGCTTGGGGCGCCGTGCAAGCCACGGCAACCGGAGCGGCAATGGCCCTGGGCGGCGCCATTCGCGACGGCGTCAAGGCGTTGGCATCAAACGGTGCGCTTGGCTCCGGCTTCGATGGCACCAGCCTCGGCTACGTCACGATCTACCATCTCGAAATCCTGTTGTTGTTCGCAACCATTGCGGTGATCGGGCCTCTGGCCCGGCATCAACGGCAAGGTGAACGCAGAACGATTGAGCGGTTCGGCATAACAGAGAGCCCGGGCTGATACCCGGCACAAAAGCCTCAGACGCGGAAGGAAAAGTGGTTATGGTTTTACAGCAATTCGGCAACTTCACGGGCCACATCGACCTCGCGCTCGTTGCGCTGTACGTCTTCTGGGCATTCTTCTTCTGGCTCGTTCTCTATCTGCAGCAGGAAGGACGCCGAGAAGGATTCCCGCTCGTCGGCGAGCTCGACGGCAAATCCTGGAACCAGGATCTGTGGATGCCGTCACCAAAGACATTCGAAACCAATGACGGACGGACGGTTCAGGCACCAGACGATACACGCGCCGACACCCGCAACCTCAACATGGAAATGGTGGTCGGTGGCGTCGGCTCGCCATTTGTCCCCACCGGCAATCCCATGACGGACGGTGTCGGACCGGCCTCATTTGCAGAGCGCCCCGATATTCCGGACACGACGTATGAGCTGAGGCCGCGCATCATTCCGATGCGTATCGATCCGGACTTCGAAGTCGCAAAGCAGGACATCGATCCACGCGGCAGTGTGATTTATGGCTGCGATGGGGTCGCAGCCGGCACGATCACGGACCTTTGGGTCGACCGCTCGGACTTCGTCATTCGCTACGCTGAGGTTGAATTGCCAGCCGCCGCCCCTGTGGGCGATGAGCCGGCGGCCCCGGCTGCGCGGGTTCTCATGCCATGGACGTTGGTCAACTACACGACCAATCGCGATGGGATTCAGTGGCTGATCTCGGTGAAGAAACAAAACATCGAAGCAACCTTCTCAACCAACGCGCTGACGGCCGAGCAGTTCGCCGGCATTCCGATGACACGGTCGCCGGACCAAATCACGCTGTTGGAAGAAGATCAGATTATGAGCTACGTCGGCGGCGGCCGGCTCTACGCCACACCTCAGCGTCAGGAGCCGTGGATATGAGCCAACACCACGATCCTGACTTTGACTTCGAGCCGATTGCCGGCTTGCCGACCAAGCTACCGGAGGACGAGACGATCCTATGGTCGGGCTCGCCGGAAGCCTGGCGCTTCGGCCATCACGTATTCCGAACACGTCTCGTGTTTGCGTTCTTCGTCGTGCTCGCTGCGTCCTCGATCTTCTCAGGGCTCAATCACGGCGCGGAGACCTGGCGGATCGCGCTCACCTTTGCCACGTTGCTTAGCGTAGGGGCCGCCATTGTTGGCTTTGCAATGTGCTTCGGCTGGTTGATGGCGATCAACACGGTCTACACAATCACCAACAAGCGCCTGGTCATCCGCCACGGCGTGACGATGCCGATGGCTATCAACGTCCCGTTCTCAAAAGTTGCCAACGCTGCCGCCAAAATCCGCGACGATGGCAACGGAGACGTGTCGCTTTCGTTGCTCGACGGAAATCGCCTGGCGCTCTATGCCGCATGGCCGCATAACCGGCCATGGAGTTGGCAGGGAACGGCACCAGCCATTCGCTGCGTCGCCGATGCTGCCGTCGCTGCACGGGTCCTGGCTGACAGCCTCGCGCAGTATGTGACTGAGCGAGGCCAAGCCTACGAACGCACAAGACCGAAGGTGCCGATTCGTACGGCACCGGCAATGGACCAACCGACTGACGCGCCGCAACCAGCGGCACTGACAACGGCACGCGCCTAATGCACGGCGACGCCAGTATCCACTGACTGGGGGAAGCGCATGGGCGCTTCCAGGGAATTCGGAACCGGGGTAACTCGCGCAAGGAGGACTGGGGTCCAATGCCGCAAAACAAGACGATCGAGGTCCCGTGCACAGTTCGCGTGATCAACACCTTCGAGAGCCTCGAAGCGCACGTCGAATTGGACGGTGATCTGCAGATTCAACCGGGCGATGAGGTCAAAGTTCATGGTGACCCCATCGTCGTTCCCTATGGCGAAAGCGTTGAACTTCGCCGCCAGGCAACCGTGCGCCGGGCCGGACCGATCGAGCGGTTCTGGACGCGGCTAACCGGCGATCTGGAGTTCATGGAGCTCTGCGAATTCAGCTTCAGCGAGGAGCGCCAGCTATGACAATCGAGAACCTGTCGATTACGAAGAAAGATACGATTAGCTGGGCACAGCAGGACACCATCCTGTCACCCCGGTTTTACACGACCGACTTCGATGAACTCGACAAAATCGACGTCACGTCCGTTCGCAAGGAATGGGACGCGCTGATTGCCGAAATGGAAAGCGATCCGAACAAGGGTCACTTCAAGCGCAACGCGGAGTGGGACGATGTCGACCTGATGGCGCTGCCGGAGGATCTGCGCAAGGAGCTGGTCGACTTCCTCGTCTCCTCCTTGACGGCCGAGTTCTCCGGTTGTGTCCTATATGCCGAAATGAAGAAACGTGGCACGAACCCCGATGTCTGCCAGCTCTTCAAACTCATGGCGCGGGACGAGGCCCGTCATGCCGGCTTCATCAATGACAGCCTGAAGGACTTCGGCCTAGGGATCGATCTCGGCTATCTGACACGCACCAAGAAGTACACGTTCTTCAAGCCGAAGTTCATTTTCTACGCGACGTATCTGTCGGAAAAGATCGGCTATGCCCGCTACATCACGATCTTTCGGCATTTGCAGCGGCATCCTGAGCGCCGCATTCATCCGATTTTCAAATGGTTCGAACAGTGGTGCAACGACGAGTTTCGCCACGGCGAAGCGTTTGCATTGCTCATGCGCGCAAATCCCAAGCTGATCTCGGGTGCGAATACCTACTGGGTGCGCTTCTTCCTCCTTGCCGTGTTCGCAACGATGTACGTTCGCGACCACAACCGCCCGGCATTCCACAAAGCGCTCGACATTGATCCGACGGAGTACGGCAAACAGGTCTTCCAGATCACGTCGGAGATTTCGAAGCAGGTCTTCCCGATCACGGTCGACCTCGAGAATCCGAAGTTCTTCGAGCGCCTGGAAGATCTCCGCAAGATTTCCGACCGGCTGGATGACGCGAAAAAGCAGGGCGGCGTTCTTGGCGGTCTGAAACGCATTGGATGGGCGGCGGCAGCAGCGACGACATTTGCGCGTCTCTATTTCCTGCCAGCACGCAACAACACGATTCCCGAACAAAGCCGGCTGCAACCGGCCTGGTAGCCGCCGGCCACTTGGCCATCCGCCTTGGCCTTGATCGCGTGAGGTAAAATGGAACTGGCACTTCCCATCCTGTTCGCCGTGTTCCTTTGGTGGTTCTCCACCGGAGTGATCGTTTACGTGGATGGGTTGCCGAAATCCACATTCGGCTGGACGATGATCTGGTCGACAACGATCTTGGTCTGCGCCCTCATAGGTTTTGCGGCGTCTACGCAGATGCCGACCGTTGAGGGCGCATATCTTGCGTTCGTTTGCGGGCTGCTGTGCTGGGCGTGGCAGGAAGTCTCGTTTCTAACCGGTCACATCACCGGCCCGCGCCGTAGCGCCCAGCCGGACGGCGCTCACGGGCTGCAACGCCTATGGCTGGCCATCCAGACAATTCTCTATCACGAGATCGCAATCGTTCTGATGGGGATCGGTCTCGTTTGGCTGGCCTGGGGCGCGCCGAACACGGTCGGTCTGTGGACCTATGCCATCCTTTGGATCATGCGGCTCTCTGCCAAAATCAACGTCTATCTTGGCGTGACGAATCACGCAGCTGAGTTTCTTCCGGACGAAGTCGCCTACCTGCAGAGTTACTTCGGCAAGCACCCGATGAACCTGTTCTTTCCCCTGTCCGTCACCGTATCAACTGTCTTTGTTGTTTGGCTTTTCACAGCCGCGACGGCGGCCGGCGCGACACCGTTCGAGACCGTTGGTACGGCTCTACTCGCGAGCCTGCTCGCGCTCGCTGTACTCGAACACTGGTTCCTGATCATTCCGCTGCCCGCAACCCAGCTTTGGGCCTGGGGGCTCGTATCGCATACGTCTTCACGCGCGAAGACGGCATCATCAACGCCGACCGAAATCAACGAAACCAAGCGATCACGATCGCAACGTAGCGCCGCGCCAGTTCCGCCCCCGTATCCGGCCGGATGACGCGACAGTTGGAGGAGCACGACCCAGTCATGATGAAAAAGTACGACACGATCCTAAAAGGGCGGGTTTCTGCACTTCATCAAGAAGGCCGCTATCGCGTGTTTGCCGACCTGAAGCGTCAGCGCGGCAACTATCCAACGGCTGATTGCTTTCGCGACGACGGTACAAGCGAGGTTGTCGTCTGGTGCTCCAACGATTACCTCGGCATGAGCCAGCACCCGGTCGTGCTCAATGCCATGCACGAAGCTCTGGACACAGTCGGCGCCGGCTCAGGCGGCACCCGCAATATCTCCGGCACGACGCACTATCACGTCGAGCTCGAACACGAGCTGGCAGACCTGCACAATAAGGAAGCCGCACTTCTGTTCACATCGGCGTTCGTGGCCAACGACGCAACGCTGTCGACGCTTGTGGACCTGATCCCCGGCCTCGTGATCTTCTCCGACGCCAAGAACCATGCGTCGATGATCGCCGGTATCCGCCACGGCCGCGGCGAGAAACAGATTTGGCGCCACAACGACGTTACCGATCTCGAAGCGAAACTGGCCGCCTACCCAAAAGGCACGCCAAAGCTCATCGCGTTCGAGAGCGTCTACTCGATGGATGGTCACATCGCGCCGATGGCAGAGATCTGCGATCTGGCGGAAAAGTATGGCGCGTTGACATACCTGGACGAGGTCCATGCGGTTGGCATGTATGGGCCACGCGGCGCCGGCGTTGCCGCCCTTCAAGGCGTCATGGACAGGATCGACATTATCAACGGCACACTTGCCAAAGGATTTGGCGTGATGGGCGGCTACATTGCCGCGTCGGAAGCCTGCTGCGATGCCATCCGGTCCTATTCATCCGGCTTCATATTCACAACGTCGATCGCACCGCCTGTAGCCGCCGGCGCCCTCGCGAGCATCCGCCATCTCAAGGTCAGCGATGTTGAACGGGCACAGCACCAGGAGCGCGCGGCAGCAGTGAAAGTCGCGTTGTCCGACGCCGGCCTCCCGGTCATGGACAACCCTAGTCACATTGTGCCCGTCGCCGTCTCCGATCCAGTGCACTGTAAAGCGGTGACGGACAGGCTGATGTCGGACTGGGGCATTTACGTGCAGCCCATCAACTACCCGACCGTACCGCGCGGGACCGAGCGCATTCGCTTGACACCAACCCCGAACCACACCGACGCGCACGTTGCGCATTTGGTGACGGCGCTCACGTCGCTCTGGCGGAAGTGCCCGCTTGAGAATGGCAAGTTTGTTCGGCTTGCGGCCGAGTGAGGCAAGGCATCATCGCGGCGAGGTCCATAGGCCTCTCCGCATTGCCCACCGCACGATAACAAAGAGAGGATCGCGACAAGCTATCCCGGTGCGCGTGCCGAACGATTCCGCCGCTGAAACGTCAAGGCCGCACCAGTCCTGAGCTTTCCAACAGGCGCCCAAAGACCATTTCTGACGCCAGGCCACGCCGCTGACGCTGCCGAAACACGCGCCATTGATGATAGATCATGTACCCCACGCCAAGAACGGTCGGGATCGTCCACAGCACCGGGTTGAATGCGAGTGCCGGAAACCAGTTCACGGCACCGAACGCAAGAAATGCCGTATAGACGGAAATGCCAGCGCCGATTCCCGTCCGAAAATGCTGAACCAGCCACTCATCGTGCATCGGATTGCGCTGGACGAGATAGAGCCCGTTCAAGATTGCGGCAACAGCCCCGGGAACAGCAACACCCACCATCAGATACTGGTCGATCAGAACACCTTGGACTGCACAGTTGAGCGCGGACACGCCCATCGCGACTTGGACGCCGATGTTGGTAGCCGTGCTGTAAGCGGCGCGATCACGCTTGTGACGCACCGTCGTGTAGCAATGCCACGCCATGGCAACCGTGAGGACGCCCAGGTAGAGCATCATCCACCCGAACAGGCCGCGGATCAGCGGCGCGTCATCAGAAAACGGATGGGTCTCGAGCGGCGCAATAAGTGAGCAAATGGAAATGCCCACTGCGAATGTCCCTGTCGCCAGCATCGAGAACACGAATGCGCGCCCCCACCACTTGTGCAGTTTACTGCCATTGCGCGTAACCACTGGCCCCCACAGGCTAATCAGCCCGACCGTTCCTGTCACAACATGCGCTGCGATCAGCTCGTGAAAAGGGGCCATGAACGCAACCTCAGTTCTCAGCGACAGGAGCGGAAACCGGTGGCTCACCGGTTGCGGGCGCGGCGCTGCTGACATTTGCCGGCTCGCTTGTTGCGGGAACGGCATGCGCATATGCCAGATCCCCATTCGCCACCGGCGGTGCCGCGTCAGCTACCAGCATCGGCCCGGCAGTGGCCGCAACGCCAAGCGCCGCATAGCCATCGCGATCACCCAGACCATCATTCAGCTCAAACAAATCAATCGTGAACACGTACAGAACGCCGAGAACCGGAAGGGCAAGCAAGCCAAACGGCAATGTCGGCGAGATCGCATCACTACGAAACTGCGCGACGGCAAGCCCCGCCAATCCCAGCAAGAAGACCAGCGCCGTAAAGCTCATGCCGTGGATCTGGTGCTTTGCCGCCCATGCGCGCCGGCCGGGCGCACTGCCATGCCACTGGCAACCGCCAATGTAGACGGCCAGTGCCGCGAGCACACCGATGGCAATGTAAGCCAGGCCAACAAGCACCCAGGCGTTGGGTTGACTTGGGCCAACAGTCGCCAGCGCTTCAGATACAGCTGTTGCAGCTGGCGGAGCAGCAGGCGTCCGAGTCGTCTCGTCCGATAACTGAGCCAAGGTGTAAAATGCAACATCACCCATAACACGGCTCCTTCTGATAGAAAGACGGCGCCATCATCGTTGCGAGACAGCGCCAGTCCAGGTTCAGTGCCATACCCGGCTCACATACATGAGCCAGGGTCAGCTGAACAACGTTACCACTTTAGTTCTCAGGTACGTAATGTTGGTCTGTGGCCAGGAAGCCGTGGACTTCGGCCCAATCGGTCCAGTTCGTCACAACCGTTCCGGTCAAGAGAATGCCGATACCGCCAGTCAACGTACACAAGACAGCGAACCACCACGCCCAGCGGTGAATGGACTCCATCGAGGCGTTGAAGCCCATCGTCCAGCGCCAGAACAGGGCTGCACGTTCCGACGCCGTGCCACGATCCGTGATTTGCTCGATCTCGCGATCCCCGCCGTAGTAGCTCACCGCCAGGATCGTCGCGCCATGCATCGCAAACAGCAGGGCAGACCCGTAGAGAAACACGATCGAGAGCGCGTGGAACGGATTGTAGAAGAGGTTCCCATAGTAGATCGAGAAGTAGTTCGTCCACTCCAGGTGCGCCAGAAATCCGAACGGCACCGCCTCGCTCCAACTGCCCATCGCGATTGGCCGGATGAAGCCAAGCACCAGGTAGAGCCAGATCGCGGAGGCAAACGCCCAGGCGACGTGGGTCCCCATGCCGAGACGAAGCGCGTTGACGTAGATGCGCGCCCAGAACAGCAGGATAGACACGGTTAGAAAGAAGCCGGCGATCAACCACCAACCGCCCTTGTCCAACGGCGGGATAACCTGCAGCCCGTACTCCGGCAATGGTGGATTAAGCGACAGCCATGGTAACCGAACGACAAAGTCATACGGGTTCCAGTTCACCTGGGCCGCCATGTTCATGCCCATGATGACAATCGCCACGATGCCGAACATAAATGACGCGAGACCTAACCCACCGATGTACAGTGGCCCGACTTGCGCATCGCCGAAAGTTCCGAGCAACCAGCTGTGGCCAGGCTTGAAGTCGCGCGTCCAGACCTTTTCGTCGACAGGCACACCCATTTCAGGATGCGAGCGGATCTGGATCCGCGTGAAGATATTCTGATACTGTGCCATGGCTGCCTCCTAACCACCGACGAAGTAGTCTGCGGCCGTGTAGAAGTTCTCGGGCGGTGTTGAGAGCTGTTCCCACCACGTGATCCAGCTTTCCGTCCAGTATGTGCCGCTGATCAAAATGCAGACCGCGCTCCAGAAGCCGGCATTCAGCGCTAGGATCAATCCCAGCCGGTGAACACCCAACGTTCCGATGGAGTACCCGATCGTATCGCGGAAGAACGTGTTCTCATGATCCGGCGTCTTCACCTTCTCGCCCTTTTGCGGATTAACCGCCGACAGGATCAGGCCGCCGTGCAGCGCCAGAGCAAGCGTCACCGTGAAGAAAAACGTAATCGCGATCATATGCGCGGGATTGTAGTGGAAATTGCCGTAGGCATATCCGACGTGGCTTACCCAATTCAGGTGGGTAAAAATCCCATACGGAAATCCATGCCCCCAAGCTCCCATAAACACTGGGCGGAAAACCACCAGAGTCACATAGGCCAGGATTGCAAAACCGAACGCGACCGGCACATGATACCCCATGCCGAGTTTGCGACAGATTTCAACCTCGCGCAGGGCCCAGCACACGAATGCGCCAATCGCACAAATTGTTACGATTTGCCATAGTCCGCCCGCATCAAGCGGCGCCAAACCCATACCCTGTTCAATTCGCGGCGGATTAATCGAGATAAGCCACGGGTTCCATGTGACCGCTCCCGTAACAACCTTCCCATCTTCAATGCCGAGATACGGCCCCATAGCTGCGCCAACGAATATGAGCGACGTGCCCATAAACGCGAAAAACGCACCAAGAACACCGAAGAACCCGACGTAAAAGGGACCGACCCAGAAGTCGAATAGATCGCCGCCGAGTAAGGTACCACCTTTAATGCGGTACTTCTTCTCGAAGTTCAGCATCGCCATGCCAACGTCCTCCCGTCGGACCGATGTCATACTCAATGATTGCGGAAGGGAAGCGGTCTAGGCGATTGCCGTCATGCCGCTTCCCCTATCAACCTCAGGCGTGATCGACAATCCGTTCGATCACGGTCGACTGACCGGTGGTCGTTGCCGCGCCTGGATCTTTCAGCCAGTTGTAACGATCCGTACTCAAGAGAATGAAGTGGATCGTGAATGCAAGCAGCGCCAAGAAGATATACATCAACGTGAGCGCCCGCATTGGATGGATCATTTGCCAAATGCGAAACATTCGGATTTCCTTTCACATTTATAGCGCGCCAATAAAGCGTCCCGATAACAATCGCTATTGCGCGACTGCCGCGGTCTGACTTAGTTGCCGAGCCACGGTTTCCAGGCCCACATCAGCACATGCGCGACCACAGCGATCAGCACATACACCGTTGTGAGCGACATGAAGTAGCCATGTACTTCTTTCGCCTGCTCGTCGGTAAGGCCCGACGTGCCGTAGAGAGGATGGTCTTTTACGTCCATCATTTCTTCTCCCAAGTTCGGCAATTGCACGAGAGAACCAAGCGCAATTCCCAGTCAAAGGCCGGTTACGGCCTAGCTTCGCGATCAGCCCTCGCGAAGGGCACATGCCCACAAACCAAGGTTTGACGGCATATCTATACGCAGCGCCAAGGCAGCTCCAATTTCTTGTCACCGCCAAAAAATGAACGGCGTAACCTCATTCGCTGCCGCTTTCGCCTCGCCAATCACGGACCGCCCTTTTGCCGCCCAGCGTGCCGTCGGTCGGAATGCGGCGGGCAAAAAGATGGTCACGATTGATGCAATCAGAAACACGAAGAACAGCGCCCAAAGCACAATCTGAAACTCTCTCCGCTCAGAGGCTTTTCGCTGCGTTCGCTTTGTAACGGATGGAAGCTCTGCCTCGGCCACGCCGTGCGCGAGAGGGGCAAACTCATTCGCTGTGATTGCTGTGTTCTTCATGCCAAAGCATCCTCTCCCAGTTCGACAACTCTTGAGAATTGTTCGAGATCGACTGTTGCTTGTCCGGCTTCGCGGGCGATTCTTTCCGCGGCGTCACGCATCCGCTTCGCTGCAGAAATACGAACCAGAACGGGTTCCGACGCGACCGCACGGTCGAGCGCCGCCTTCGCCGCATCCGTCCAGGTGATTTGCGATGGCTGCCGCGTCGGTGTCGGCGCGCTCTTGTCGAGGTCGTGACCGAGCGGAAGGATTTCGAACAGCGCATCGAAGAGCGCGTTGCACACTTCCTGCACAACGTACGTTGCGCCGGAATACCCCATGAACGGCGTACCCGTATGACGCCGGATCGCAGTGCCCGGAAACGATGCCGGAATGTAGATGCCGCGCCCACCGATCTCGGCGAGATACATGCGTTCGTTGTAACTGCCGAACAGGATCAACGGCGGTGTGTTGTGCACGTCGGCGCGAATGGCCGCGTTATCCGTTTTCCCTCCGGCGACACGCGCATGCGAGAAGTGGCAGGGCATGCCCAAATCATCTTCAAGGAAATGCCGGATGCCGCGCTCATACGTTTCATTCGCGACAACGCCGAAACTCGCCGTTGCAAAGAAGTCCTGCGTCACGGAGCGCCATAAATCCCAGAGCGGCTTGATCGTCGTATGCTTCTCGCGCTCAATGAACGGCTCCGGGTCGAGGTCCAGCAACTCACCGAGCTTGCGCAGGAACAGCGTCGTCGAGTCCAAACCGATCGGCGCCTGCAGATAGGGACGTTCGAGCGCCTCACAAAGCTGGCGACCAAACTCGCGATACATGCAGATGTTGACGTCTGCATCGACCAGACGCGACGTGTCCGCGAGATGGCTCGATAGCGGATAGACCAGATTGACCTCGGCGCCGATGCCTTCCACAAGGCGGCGGATTTCAGCGAGGTCCGATGGCATGTTGAATACGCCGTACATCGGACCGATGATGTTCACGCGCGGCTTTGCGTCCGGCTCCGGCTTGCGGCGTTTCGGCATTTTCTTGCCGCTCATGCCGAATTCTGTCCACAACCACTTCAGCGCGCGATCGGCGCTTTGCCACTGGTCCTCGTCAATTGTACGCGGCAGAAAGCGCTGAACGTTCGTGCCCTCCGGCGTCACGCCGCCGCCGATCATTTCCGCGATCGAACCCGTCACGACAACGGACGGCAAGTCCGGGTCGAGCGTATCGTTGGCACGACGGAGCGCACCTTCGGTGCCGTGCTGACCCAGTTCCGCCTCGGCCAGGCCGGTGACAACGATCGGCAATTCGTGTGGCGGCAGGCCATCGGTGTAATGCAGCACCGACGTCACCGGCAGGTTCTCGCACCCAACCGGGCCGTCGATAATCACCTGCAGGCCCTTGATCGCGGTGAAGGCGTAAACCGCACCCCAGTATCCGCCTGCCCTGTCGAGATCGAGGATCAACATCCGACCGCTCCCGAGTTATTGCGGGCATTGGCGCGAGACTTCGCCAGCTTGGCTGCATAACGCTTCCGGAACTCGGGATGATCGCGCGGCACATCTTCCCAGATACCGGAGTTCTGCCCTTCGCCAACACCGTCGAAGAACGACCGCATCTTCGAGAACCGGTCTTTCGACCCAAGCGCTGCGTGCACGATTTGTGCGAGCGCCGCCGCGCCAGGCAGCCCCATGAGAGGCCGTGCAGAAATGAGGTTGGTGAAGTACAGCGAAGGGATGGCCCGCTCTTTGGCCGCTTGGACGACTGGCGTTGTCCCGATCGCAATATCCGGCTTGAACGCGTCCATCGCTGCAAGATCCTGCTCCAGCGATGCACGGTACTGAACCTGGACGTCATGCGCTTCGAGCCACGCCTTATCCTCAGCCGACCAAGGCGTGTCCGGGCACGCGGTGCCGACATAGCGGACGTCTGCACCGGCTTCGATCAGAAGGCGCGCCACCAGCAACTCCGATCCCTCGTAGCCGGACAGTGTCACGCGCGCATCGATGGGATTGGCAGCCAGCACCTGACGCATCGCAGGCACAACACTATCGATCGCGTCTGCAATCCGGCGCTCATCAACTTTCGCAATGGTGCCAATCTGGCGCAGCCATGCCTCTGTTCCTTCGCACCCGACCGGCGCTGAGCCGACCACGGGCCGCCCGGCCGCTTCGAATTCGCGCACCGACGCTGCATAGAATGGGTGGATTGCAGCCACGCCGACGCAATCCAGCGCGCTGTAGAGTTCGCGCCACTCACGCGTTGGCACGACCGGACCGGCGGCAAGTCCAAGTGGGCGCAGCAGTTGACCGATCGTCACCGGGTCGGCCGGGAACATTTCGCCAAGCAAGGTTATTGTCGGTAGACTGTCCGCATCGGTTTCAATCCGATCAGCAGGGCGCGCAACGGGACCTTGTTCCACTTCGTTGCGCGCGAAATTCAGCATCGCACCGGCCAGCACGTCCTTCGCCTCGGCATGGGTCGGCACGCCAAATCCCGGCACGTCGATGCCAACAATGCGCACGCCGTTGATTTCTTTCGGCAGCAGCCGCAGTGGAACGCCGGACGCCGTTGGCACGCAGAGGTTCGTGACAATGATGGTGTCGTACTTTTCCGGATCCGCGAGATCATGGACAGCGTCCCGCAAGTCCTCGAACAGCTTGCCGGTTACCAGCGTCTCGGAGTTGAACGGCACGTAACCGACCGTGCGGCGTGCGCCGTAAAAGTGAGACGTGAACGTCAATCCATAGACGCAGCACGCAGACCCACAAAGAACCGAAGCCGTTCGGCGCATGCGCAATCCAACCCGCAACGACCCAAATGCCGGGCACATGCTTTGCGGCTTGTCATGCGGACCAAGCGGATAGTCGGCCGCGAATGTTTCGAGCAATTCCTTGTTGCCTGCGGCCTCGGCAGCTGCCTTCAGCTGCTCTGCGCCGGCATGACACCCAATTCCGTCACCGGATGGCGGCGACGTATCCGGGTCTACGTCTCGATCAACAATGTGGGGCTCGTCTGACATTGCGATCACACCGCCTCATCATAGATGACTTCGAGAGACGGCCTGTCCTGGTGGTCGGCCGCACACATGTCGGCTGCCGTCGCCGGCTCGAGAACGACGTCGGCCCCGGTTTCCTTGGAATCGAACAGACCGAGCAAACCGTCCTGGTCCAGCGGCAGGGGATGGCGCGGCGGCGCATCAGCCACGTTCTGCGCCAGCTCCGAGAACAGCGGGCCCCACTGCGATCCCGGCATGCCAACGATCTGGTAGTTGGCACTCTTACGGCGGATGTCCTCATCGGCGGGGATGGCCGCCAGGACCGGAATATCGACGGCCTCGGCAAAGGCCTGGGCTTCGCCGGTGCCGTCGTCCTTGTTTATGACCATGCCGGCGACACCGACGTTTCCGCCGAGTTTGCGGAAGTACTCGACCGCCGAACACACGTTGTTTGCGACGTAGAGCGACTGCAGATCGTTCGAGCCGACAACGATCACCTTCTGGCACATGTCGCGAGCAATCGGCAGGCCGAACCCGCCGCAAACAACATCGCCAAGAAAGTCGAGCAGGACATAGTCGAAGTCCCAATCGTGGAACCCGAGCTTTTCGAGAATCTCGAAGCCATGAATGATACCGCGCCCGCCGCAACCGCGCCCGACCTCCGGCCCACCAAGCTCCATCGCGAAGACACCATCGCGCTTGAAGCAGACGTCACCGATGGTGACGTCATCGCCGGCCAACTTTTTCTTCGATGACGTCTCAATGATTGTTGGACATGCCCGACCACCAAACAGCAGCGACGTCGTATCGCTCTTCGGGTCGCACCCGATCAGCAGCGTCTTCTTGCCCTGCTGGGCCATCATGTAAGACAGATTGGAGAGCGTGAAGCTCTTGCCGATACCGCCTTTGCCGTAGATGGCGATAATCTGAGTCTCTTTGGTCACCGGCCCCGTGGCAACAGGATCAGGTTCCTGTTCCGCTTCTTCTCTCAAGAAGTCGACCATCGACCGGGCACCGTTGGCTGGGCCATGTCCACCGTCTGCTGCCGCCATGGTCAATGCCTCCACGCTAGAATCATTTTTGTGCAGCGCGGATCTTCAAACGCCACTTCATATGCCGACGCCGCATCCCGTACGTCCGCACGATGTGAGATCAGGCCGTTGAGAGAGAGGGTGCCGGTATCGAGCAACCGCATCACTTCCGCCAGATCTTCAGGCTGCCACTCCGCAGCAATCCGAATGCGTGCCTCGCGCATAAAGGCTTGCGGATAGTTGAACGCGACCGGCACCGCGTAAAACCCGCCAAGCACGATCTCGCCGTGATGTCTGATCCGCGGTGTCACCAGATCGATGACGGTAACGTCACCGCTTGCATCGAAAACCGTTGCATAATCTGAGCACGCATCATCTGTACTTTGACAGACGATGTAGTCGTCGCTGCCCGATTGCCGCTCGCGTTGGCTCTCCCAAACGGTGGGCGGTTCGTCGCCCCGAGCAATCAGGAGCCGTGCTAGCAAACGCCCTAGGACGCCGTGACCAACGATGAGCGTTGGCCCGGCTTGCGGCGAGCTGGAAATGGCATGTTGCGCCGTTGCTGCAAGCGATAACAGCACCGCTCGTTCGCCGAGCGCCTCGTCAACCGGCGTGACGCGCTGCGACGGCACGACCAGGCGGGCCGCCGACGCACCGAACAGGCCGCGCGCATCGGCAAAGCAGGTCGCGCCAGGCACGAACACACGCTGTCCACGACTCAACGGCGACGCCGGCCCGGCATCGGCAACAATACCGACACCCTCATATCCTGGCACGAGCGGATAACCGAACCCCGGAAACCAAGGCATCTCTCCGCTCCAAAGCAGCTTTTCCGTACCGGTCGAAATCCCGCTCCACAGCATGTCGACGACAACGTCGCTCTCACCCGGCTCGGTCAGCTCTACCTGACGAACGCCCAGTGCCCGTGGCTCTTCGAGAACAATGGCGTCGGTTCGCAACGTCCGCCTCCTCAGCACCCTGCCCAAAGGGTGGTCAACTGCTTAGATACGTAACTGTCAACGTAAATAGACACTATATACTGTCAAGTATTTATTGCGCGATTCCGACGGCCATCAGAAAACTAGGGCGCGACACCCACGACGAGTTGCGTCACCAGCGCCCGCCTTGTCGAAACGGGACGAACGGACGCAAATCCAGCATCAGCCAACAGTTCACAGATTCTCCGGACCGAACGGGGTCGCCCGCGCCCCATCGCCATCAGGTACAGACCAAAGTAGGCATCGCTGATTGTTTCCGCGCCGTGGGCGCCGGACATCAGCTCAGCCACCAGAAGCTTGCCGCCTGGCGGCAATGCAGTCTTGACAGATGCCAGCAACCCACGGACCGCATCGTCATCGTGGTCCAGCAGGATGCGAATTAACGAAATCGCGTCATACCCGCTCGGCAACGCGTTGCGATGGAAGTCGCCAGGGTGAACGTGGGCGCGATTCTCCAGCCCCTGCGCGCTGAACGTTTCCATCGCAAGATGGGTAACGGACTTGAGATCAAATACGCCAACTTCGATCGCGGGAAACCGATGCGCGATCGCAGCCGCAAAAGCTCCGTTACCGCCGCCGACATCGAGCAGCGCACGGTGCCTCGTAAAGTCGTATGCCGCCAACACGTCATCTGCAATGAACGGCTGTGTCGCCGCCATAAGCCGAGAATAGGGTGTTGTATCGCCAGGCGAGAGTTCGGCTACACTGGTCTCTCCTTCGGCATAGGGCCAATACCCGGCCAGTTCCAGGTCATCGCGATGACCGCGCAGGAGCGCGACCGGATCGGCAAGGTCCCGATAGAACAGCTGATTGTGCCGAACGATATCAGCAATTCCGGCGGCGCCACGGAAGGCCGCCCCAAGCTCGCCAAGACGGTAGCGACCATCGCGGTTGCGAACGAACAGCTTCAGGGCCGTTGCCGCTGCCAACAGACGTGCCGCTGCGTCCGGCGTCAGCTGGCAAGTCGCCGCGACCTGGTCGACCGACTTCGGCGCACCCGAAAGAACTTCAAAAAGATCCAGCTCAACACATGCTGTGACGACCTGAGTGTGAACAAAGCCGATGCATAGGTCGAAGAGTTCGCGCGCACGTCGATTGGCGACCGGCCGAAGGACCGGCACCGCGACCGTTAAGTTCTGCACCGATCGCTGAGCCAACATGCGATCGCGCCATGAAATCAACCGATGAAGCACATCACGCAGCATGCTCTGCCTTGCCACACCTACACGCCCGAGTGTCATATATTTTTTTCATCAAATTTGTCATTAAAATTTGACACTCAGGCATCCCAAGCGCCAGATTGAGGCGATAGGGACGGAGCATGACGGCCTTGAAAACACCCCGTGCCATCGTTGTAGGAGCAGGCATCGGAGGGCTCAGTTCAGCACTCATGCTGGCTCACGCCGGCATGTCGGTGCGAGTCTGCGAAGCCGGCGACGCGATTGGCGGCAAGCTCAGGCAGGTTCAATTTCCAGGTCACGACGGGATCGATTGTGGCCCGACCGTCTTTACGATGCGCTGGCTCATCGACGATTTTCTTGAGACGCTCGGTGTCTCACTTGATGACGTCCTTCGCCTGCAGCCGATCAATCTCCTGGCCCGCCACAACTGGGCCGACGGAAGCACGCTTGACCTGTTTGCGGATCTCGAACGCAGCGTCGACGAGATCAGCCGATTGAGCGGCCCGGAAGAAGGGCAGCGATATCTCGCGTTCCGTCAACAAGCCAAGCGCGCGTACGATGCTCTGGAAACAACGTTCATGCGCGCCTCACGACCGTCGCCGCCAGGCCTCGTGCTGCGCATGGCCCGGCGAAATCCCAGCGATGTCTTTGCAATCAGCCCGTTCAGGACGCTGTGGGACGAACTCGGCCGATACTTCCGCGATCCACGGCTGCAGCAACTGTTCGGCCGTTACGCGACCTACTGCGGCTCGTCCCCGTTTGCGGCACCGGCCACGTTGATGCTCGTCGCGCATGCCGAAAGCAGAGGCGTATGGTTGATTGACGGCGGCATGAAGCAGTTGGCGTCGGCATTTGGGCATCTCGCATCGCGCTTTGGCGTCGAGATCAGCTGCAACGCCGCCGTAAGCCAGATCCTTGTTTCCGGCGGCCGCGCCACCGGCGTCCGGCTTGCTGACGGTGAAACACTGTCCGCAGACGTG
Organism: Pseudomonadota bacterium; assembly: GCA_039039985.1. Classification (GTDB taxonomy): domain Bacteria; phylum Pseudomonadota; class Alphaproteobacteria; order Rhizobiales; family Hyphomicrobiaceae; genus JBCBWG01. The sequence continues at coordinate 31,013 of JBCCOV010000029.1, forward strand.
GTCGTCTACAACGGCGATGTGAATGCGCTTCCTGACTACCTGATGCAGTCGTCGACGCGCGTTCGCGGGATGCGTACGCCGCACGACCAACGTTCGCAATCCGCCGTAACCTGGACCCTGGTCGGTGAAGCGAAAAACTACGATCTTGCGCCCCACACGGTGTTCTTCAGCTCGGACTACGCGCGCGAGTTCGAAGACGTCTTCCGACACGGCAGGTTGCCACGCGAGCCAACCGTCTACGTGCACGCGCCCGACCGTCCGGTCGACGGCGGACAATTCGCAAGCCGGAACGAGCGATTGTTCGTGCTCGTGAACGCGCCCGCCGATGGCGACCTCAACGACGACAATCGAGAGGAACTTGAGCGATGCCAGGAAAGCATGCTGCGCCTGACGAACAGCTGTGGGTTGAGCCTCCGCTGGCCGCCACAGCACGTCGTCCGCACGACGCCCAGGGACTTCAATCAGCGATTTCCGGGGACGGGCGGGGCACTCTATGGACAGGTCTCTCACGGTTGGAAAGCTTCATTCCGACGACCATCAAACCGAACGTCGATCAGGGGCTTGTACCTCGCAGGCGGCAGCGTACACCCGGGGCCCGGCATTCCGATGGCGCTATCATCCGGCCGCTTAGCCGCAGAGTGCATCCTGAAGGATTTTCGTTTGCTGCACCGGTCGCACCGGGTGGGTACCATTGGTGGTATATCGACGGCCTTAGCGAAGACGGCCAATTCGGCATCACAATAATTGCATTTATTGGCAGCGTTTTTTCGCCCTACTACGCGCTCAGCGGTCGCAAGGACCCGGAGAACCACTGTGCGGTGAATGTCGCCATATACGCACCGCGCACGAATGAGAACATGCGCGGCAATCGCTGGGCCATGACCGAACGTGGCCGCAATGCGTTGCAGCGCGACCCAGCGAATCTGGAGATTGGACAAAGCAAGCTGACATGGGCCGGCGACAGCCTCAAAATCGACTTTGACGAATGGAGTTTTCCGATACCCGGCCGCGTCAAGGGCACTGTTTATGTCGACCTTGATGCGACAACCGACCGTGTCTTTGCCCTCGACGCTCAACGAAAACACCAATGGTGGCCTATCGCGCCACACGCGCGCATCCGCGTCGCGCTCGACACGCCGTCGTTGGACTGGCACGGCAGCGGGTACCTCGACGCAAACCGAGGCACGGAACCGCTCGAGTCGGCATTCCAGAACTGGACGTGGTCGCGCGCCACAATCGGCGATGAGTCATTTGTCCTCTATGACATCACGCGACGCGACCGAAGCCGCGTAGCCTTGGCTCTTCAGATTGATCGCGATGGGCAGGTGGGCGCTACCGAGCTGCCGGAGACGGTCGCGCTGCCACCAACATCGATTTGGCGGATCCCGCGTGCGACCCAATCCGAAGGCGAAGCGGATGTCGTGCGCACGTTTGAAGACACACCGTTCTACAGCCGATCACAAATCAGAACACGGCTTCTCGGTCAGGAAACTCAGGCCATGCACGAAAGCCTCGCGTTAAGCCGATTGCGATCACCGATTGTCAAATCACTGCTGCCTTGGCGCATGCCGCGGGCGGCATGGTCGGTTCGACATCATGGCGGTGAAACCCACTCTGATCCAGCCGAACACGGATGGCGTAAAACATCGGCAAACTAGGGAGTAACGCGCATGAAACGTAGTGCAATCACTCTTGCTGCTCTGATCGCGAGCGCATCAAGCCTTGCGGCACAGGGGGTAGTAGGTGATGCCGCCAAGGGCGAAAGAGTCTTCAAGCGCTGTGCCACGTGTCATATGGTCGGCGAGAAGGCGAAAACAAAAATCGGCCCTATTCTCAACGGCTTGATTGGCCGTCAGGCTGGAACGATTGAAGGCTACAAGTATTCAAAACTGAACAAGAATGCCGGCGAGGCGGGCCTTGTCTGGACGCCGGAGAAGATCGCGGCATATCTTCCCGAACCGTCCAAGTTTCTGAAGGACTTTTTGAAGGAAGCCGGGAAGGCCAACATGGCAAAGGGCCGGACGAAAATGACATTCAGGCTTCGCAAGAAAGACGACGTTGCACACGTCGTAGCTTATCTTCAGCAGTTCTCCGATCCGAAGCCAACGAACTGACGCGTGGCCGCGAGCGCTCTGCAACGAACCAGGCGCTCGCGAGACCAGATTTCAGCTATGTCTGCGCCGAGACGCCGTGATCCTCTGCAGCGTCAACTGTACCATCGTGGGAAACTGGCTGCAGTTCTCGCGCGTCCGCCAAGTTCAACTCGACAACGTCGTGCCCGTCGAAATACACGAACGCGAGCCGATGGCGTCGCGACGTTAAAGCTGCCGGCAACGGACGATACTGAAAAGCGCCGCCACCCAACTGCGGCGTCAGGCTTCCGACATCGGTTGCCTGCCGCTGTTCAACCCGCAACAGGCGAAGCACGGTTCCCGCTTTATCAGCACCGGCGAACGGCACACATGCCAGGCGCAGAAAACTGGTTGGGTCGTCGGTCGTGGAGAAGCCATCCACAAAAGCCGTTTCGACGAGATCAAGATCCTTGGCGTCATCACTCACATGCGTGTGGTCATGATCGGACGCGCCGGGATGATGCGGGGTCTGCCACTGTGCCGGGTCGGCCGGCATATGGTGATTGTGCCCTGGGCCGACACCTGCATCGTCGGGATTATGATTATGATCGTGATCAGTGCGGTGATCGTGTCGACCGTGCATTGTTCCAAGCCGCCTGTTCTCAGTAGCTAACGGGTTTATCGATCATGGGCTTGTGGGCGCCCATCTTGCCGTGCGCGACGAGCGAACCCATGACTTCGACGGCGACGCGCACGCCGAGCAGAGCCGTAATGTCCGACGTATCGTACGGCGGACTGACTTCAACGACTTCGAGCCCGCAGATGCCCTCCGCCGCGACGAGACCGAGCAACTTCAGGGCCTCTCTCGGCAGAAAGCCGCCGGGCTCCGGCCATCCCGTCCCCGGCACAAAGCCACAATCAACAGAGTCGATGTCAAACGAGACATAGACGGCATCAGCATCCTTCCAGGCCAGCTCCAGCGCGACTTCAGCAGTGCGCTC